>NZ_LVCU01000531.1:0-28658 GCF_001647185.1 Rhodococcus sp. EPR-147 | reverse complement strand
CCACCGAGCAGGTCACCGCGGCAACAGGATCGGCCCTGAAGCACTGATCGAACGACTGTGGGCTCGAACATCCGAAGATGTTCGAGCCCACAGGGTTACGCAATCAGTCGGGGATCATGTCGAAGGTGTCCGGATTCGGTCCGGTACGACCCTGCTCACCCTTGTCCAGAGCCGTGATGGCATCCACATCTGCCGAGCTGAGCTCGAAGTCGAAGATGTCGAAATTGGCTTTCACTCGCTCCGGCGTGACCGACTTCGGGAAGATGATGTTTCCGCGCTGGATGTGCCAGCGGAGCACCACCTGTGCGACGGATTTGCCTGCCGCGTCGGCGATTCGCTTCAATTCCGCGTCGTCGAGAACATTGCCCTGGGCGATCGGAGACCACGCCTCGGTGGGGATCGCATGCTCGCGGCCGTAGGCCCAGACGTCGTTGTTGACGAAGTACGGGTGCACTTCGATCTGGTTCACCGCGGGGACCGTCTCGGTCTCCTCCGCCAGGCGATCGAGGTGGGCGGGCTGAAAGTTGGAGACGCCGATGCTGCGTGCACGGCCGTCTGCGGCGAACTCCTCCAGCGTCTTCCAGGTGGAGACGAAGTCGCCGTCGTAGCGGGTGGGCAGCGGCCAGTGGATGAGGAAAAGATCCACGTGGTCGGTACCGAGGTCACTGAGCGTCTTGTCGAACGCCTTGCGCGCGTCGTCGGGCTTGTGGAAGCCGTTGTTGAGCTTGCTGGTGACGAACACCGAGTCGCGGTCGATACCCGAGTTCCGAATACCTTCGCCGACCTGCTTCTCGTTGCCGTACATCTCGGCGGTGTCGATGTGGCGGTAGCCGATCTCGAGGGCCGTCTCGACGGCCTGCGCAGTCTTCTCGGGATCGATCTGGAACACGCCGAAGCCGAGCTGCGGGATCTGCTTGCCGTTTCTGAGCGTGACGTTGGGTACCTGAGTCATATCGCTCGGGTGCCCGCCCTCCCCGCGCTTCAAACCGGATGAAATGATGCCAACGTGATAGTGCAGCGCATCCGGCGCGTCGTCGACGGTGTCGCCGAGAGCCTCGGCAGATCCACCTCCGCCCTCATCGCACCGGAGCGACACTTCGATCCGGCGCACCCGTGGTTCCTCACTGCCGTCGAGCGCGGCAACGACGACACCCGAATCACCGCCTGGACCGAGGGCAACCGCGTCGAGAACCTGGTGCACGGCAAGACCTATTTCGCCGCACTCGCCCGAGCCCTCGACCGCACCGAGCGCGACGACCTGGTGCTGTTCACCGATTGGCGCGGAGATCCGGAACAGCTGCTCACCGACGACGGCGTGACCGTCGAGGACGCGCTCACGGCCGTCGCGCACCGCGGTGGCGTCGTGAAGGGCATGGTGTGGCGCTCGCACATGGAGACGCTCGGATTCACCGGCCCGAAGAATCGCAAGCTCGCCATGAAGCTCGAAGAGGCAGGCGGCGAGGTGATCCTCGACCAGCGCGTGCTGGTCACCGGAAGCCACCACCAGAAGTTCGTGGTGGTGCGGTACGGCAGGAAAGATCTGCCCGACGTCGCGTTCGTGGGCGGCATCGACCTGGCCCGTGCTCGACGCGACGACGCCGATCATTTCGGCGATCCGGTCTCCCGTCCCTTCCCTCCCGAGTACGGCGAGATCGCGGCCTGGCACGACGTGCAGGTCCAGTTGGAGGGACCCGCGGTGCGGGACGTCGAGGACGTCTTCCGCGAGCGCTGGGAGGATCCCGCAGCCCTGTCCCGCCTCCCCTGGCACGCCATCCCCGACATGCTGCGCGGAGTGACTCGGGAGCCGTCGGAACTGCCGCCTGCGGCTGCACCGCCGGAACCGCAGGGCACGTGCTCGGTGCAGTTGTTGCGCACCTACCCGCGTCGACGCCCCGCCTACCCGTTCGCCACCAAGGGCGAGCGCAGCGCGGCACGGGCATACGCCAAGGCGCTCAACCGGGCAACCGAGCTGATCTACATCGAGGACCAGTACCTGTGGTCGGTGGATGTCGCACGCGTCTTCGCCGCGGCACTGCGCCGTAAGCCGAACCTGCGCTTGGTGGTGGTGGTTCCCAAGCATCTCGACGACGACAGTGCACTCACCATTCCGTCTGCGCTGCTGGGACACTCGGCTGCGTTGGAGGTCATCCGCGCCGCCGGTGGCGATCGCGTGTTGGTTCTCGACATCGAAAACGACCGCGGCATACCGGTTTACGTGCATTCGAAGGTCTGCATCATCGACGACGTGTGGACCGCGGTGGGCTCGGACAACTTCAATCGTCGCTCCTGGACTCACGATTCGGAGCTGACGGCGGCGATCGTCGACGACGAACACGACGACCGCGAACCTCTCGACCCCGCCGGATTGGGCGACGGTGCCCGAACCCACGCCCGCAACCTGCGCCTGGAACTGATTCGCGAACACCTCGGCCGGGCCGACGGTGACGACGCCGATCTGGTGGACCCGCAGGCATTCTTCGACGCCATCTCGGCAAGTGCAACCGCGCTCGACGAGTGGCACCACAACCCGTCCTCGGGCCCGCGCCCTGCCGGCAGGCTTCGCCGACACGAGATCTCCGTGCCACCGGTGTGGCAACAGCGACTCGCCGCATTCGCCTATCGCCTGTTCGTGGATCCCGACGGCCGCCCGATCGGAATGCGTCTGCGTCGTCGCTTCTGAGGCTATCGCCGAGCACCAGCCGTTTCGGTCCTGACATATCGGGCATTCGCAGTCGATGCCTCCCTCCTCCGAATCCCTCAGTGCCCTCGTCTTCGCTCCGTCTCCGCTGTTGACGGTGACCCTCGACAAAGCTCCCAACGGCAACACCGAACTGCACGTGCACGCGGGTGGTCAGGGCCACTGGATCGCCCGGATGGCCACGGTGCTCGGTCTCGACGTCACACTGACGGGAGTGTTCGGCGGCGAGATCGGGGGCATTCTGCGCGACATCGTCGAGCGGGAGGGCATCTCCGTCGTCTCGGTCGACATCGGCCAGGAGAGCGGCTCGTACGTGCACGATCGCCGTAGCGGTGAGCGTGAAATCCTTGCCACGGTCGACCCGCCGCCCCTGGCCAGGCATGCGCTCGACGACCTGTTCAGCGCGGCACTCGCAGCCGGTGCCCGCAGCGACGTCGCCATCCTCGGCGGACCGCACGAAGAGGACATCGTCCCGCCCGAGGTGTACGAGCGGCTGTGCGCGGACCTCACCGCCCTGGGTAAGACGGTGGTGGCCGACCTGTCCGGGCCGACCATGATCGCTGCGCTCGCCGGCGGCCTCACGGTGCTCAAGGTCAGCCACGAGGACCTCATCGCCGACGGCCGGGCCGAGTCCGAGGACCCGGCGCACCTCATCGACTCGATGCGGAAGATGCACGACGACGGCGCGGAGATCGTCGTGATCTCGCGGGCCGGAGATCCAGCCCTGGCATTGGTGGACGGCGACGTGCTCGAAATTGTCACGCCGGGTCTACGCATGGTCGATCACCACGGAGCAGGCGATTCGATGAGTGCCGGCATCGCCGCAGGGCTCGCGCAGGGATTGTCGGTCCCGGAGGCGTTGCGTCTCGGCGGCGGCGCGGGCACGGCCAACGTCACCCGACGCGGCCTCGGCAGCGGGCGACGCGACCTGGTTCTCGGCCTGACCGAATCGGTGGAGGTTCGTCCGTACAAGAAGGCAGGCAAGAAATGAGAGCCCTGATCACCAACGACGACGGCGTGCACAGCGCGGGCATCGCCCTGCTCGCGCGGGTGGCTGTCGACGCCGGTCTCGACGTCGTCGTGGCCGCACCCCACGAGGAGCGCAGCGGGGCCAGCGCATCGTTGACCGGCATGGGCGTCGACGATCATCTCGGCGTCGCAGCGGTGGAGATCGACGGTCTGCCCGATGTCCCGGCGTACGCGGTGCAGGCGTCGCCCGCTCTGATCGCGTTCGTCGCCACCCGAGGAGCCTTCGGCGACGCGCCGGACCTGGTGCTCTCGGGCATCAACCACGGCCCCAACACCGGTGCAGCCGTTCTGCATTCGGGCACCGTCGGGGCCGCATTGACTGCGCTGACCCATGGAGTTCCGGCCATGGCCCTGTCGTCGATCGCCACCGAGCCTGCTCACTGGGACACCGCCGAGCACGTCGCACACCTCGCGGTGACGTGGATGGTGTCGCACGGACCGTCCGACGCCGTCGTCAACGTCAACATCCCGGACGTTCCGCTGGCGGATCTGGCGGGGATCGTGCCGGCATCGCTCGCCCGCTACGGCGCGGTACAGGCCGAGATAGGCGATCGCGGGGAGGATTTCGTCACCGTTCGCTTCGACGAGATCCGAGCCGAGGACGACGATTCCGACGCCTCCCTGCTGGCCCGACACTGGGCGACCGTCACTGCGCTTCGTCCGCCGAGCGAGGTGGACGGCGTCGACCTGTCCACGATGGGCGCGTGATCTCACCGACGAGACCGACTGTGTCGGTGCCCTCGGGCACACTGAAACCATCACCGCACATGCCACGGACCTAGGGGGTCACCGAGTATGACGTCAGTTCTCGATTCCGGATCATCGCGCAGCCAGCACTTCCACGGGGTTGTTCCACCGTTCCTGCTCGAAAGGCTCCAGGGTGCGGGCGCTCGCGCCACACTGCTCGCCGATCGTGAAATGCGTGCGGGACGCGAGGTGGTGCAGGCGCGCACCGCCATCGCTCCGCGCACCGGCGGCACGCTCGAACGCACGATCTCCGACGCGAAGTCCACCAGGGATCTCCCCGGCCAGCAGGTGCGCGCCGAGGGCGAGGAAGCAACCGGCGACGCTGCGACCGACGAGGCGTACGACGGTCTCGGGGCCACGTACGCATTCTTCGACGAGGTCTACGGCTACTCGAGTCTCGACGGCAGCGGCCTGCCCCTCGACGCGACGGTGCACTACGGGCAGGACTACGACAACGCGTTCTGGGACGGCTCGCGCATGGTGTTCGGCGACGGTGACGGCGAGGTGTTCGCTCGATTCACCGTCTCGCTCGGCGTCATCGCACACGAACTCGCGCACGGGTTCACGCAGTACACCACCCCGCTCGAATACAAGGACCAGGCCGGCGCGCTGAACGAGTCGATCTCCGATGTGTTCGGCGCACTGGTCGAGCAGTACACCGCCGGGCAGAACGCCGAGGACGCGTCCTGGCTGATCGGCGAAGGGCTGTTCCTTCCGGCCGTTCAGGGGAAAGCGTTGCGTTCTCTGCTCGAGCCCGGCACCGCGTACGACGACGACGTGCTCGGTAAGGATCCGCAGCCGGCCAGCATGGACGATTTCGTCGTCACCACCGAGGACGAGGGCGGTGTGCACATCAATTCGGGTATCCCGAACCGCGCGTTCGCCGTCGCCGCCACCACGCTGGGCGGTCCGGCCTGGGATCGCGTCGGGCAGGTGTGGTTCGACACGATGACGGTCGGCGGACTGTCTCCTACGGTCGATTTCGCCGGCTTCGCGGCCGCCACGCTCGCCGCGGCGAACGAGCGGTACGGAGCCGGTTCCGACGTTGCCGAGGCTGTGTCGACCGGGTGGTCTACCGTGGGAGTTCGGACAACAGGGATCGAGTCCATACCGAAGCCGAGCGACGATCGGGTGTGATCGAGGGCAAATGAGCCTGCGCATCGAGGTACTGCGAACCGGCGGTGTCGCCGGTATGTCCAAGCGCGGAGTAGTCGAGACCGACGAGCCGGAATGGCAGTCGTTGGTCGAGGCCGCGCAGCCGTACATCGCCGATCAGCAGGCCACCGACTCGGCCGACTCGAATGCCCGCGACACGTTCGTCTGGAACGTGTCGGTGGGTGAGCACTCGTGCCGCGTCGGCGATTCGAACCTGACCGGACCACTACGCGACCTCGCGGAGCGCACTCTCCGCGAGGGCCGCGTCAAGTAGCTGCCGCGTCGGGTAGCAGGAGGAACCGAGCTCAGGCCTTCCACTCCGCACTGCGTTCTTCGGTCGCCTGCCCCATCGCCTCGACGAGGGCGTCGACTCCGAAGTCCTTGCCGTACGAGGGCGTTCCCGGCTGCTGACGCCACGACTGGGCGAGGGTGCCGCCGTCGACGGGGTCGAATCCGAGCTCGTCGATCACCGAGAACACGAGCTTCTTGGAATCCTCGTCGTCGCCTGCGATCGGCAGTGCGATACGACCGCTGGTACCGCTGGGCACGCCCTTTTCCAACAGGTGCTTCCAGTAGATTCCGTTGAACGCCTTGATCACCGGCTCGCCGAGTTGCTGAGACACCCACACACTTTCGGGTGTACCACCCTCGATCTCCTCGATCAGCCCGTCCCGCTGCTGCGGGTAGTAGTTGTTGGTCTCGATGATCGGTGCCCCGGGCTTACGGGCACCGGCAATTCCCGGTGCCAGATCCGGCACGTTCTTCTGCGGAATGCTCAGAATCACCAGGTCTGCGTCCTGAGCCGCGTCGGCGGCCCACACTGCCGTCGCCCCGGTGTCCGCCGCCAGGTCTGCCAGGGTCTCCGGGTCACGTGAGTTGGAGAACCGAACCTCGTGACCGAGTGCCGTCAGGCGACGGACGAGAGTACCGCCGATGAATCCGCTTCCGATGATTCCAATTTTCATACTCGGAACCAACGCACGCCCGACCCCGAACAATTCCCGTCAGGATCCGACGGAGACCTTGGACCGGGGACGACCGAACTTCATGGCCTTGTCCACCACCTTGCCGTAGCGCAGCACCGGCAGGTCGCGGAAGTAGTTCATGCGCAGCTTCCACGGGGTCTCGCTGCCCTGTCTCGGGAAGTTGTCCACCGCCCGCAGCACGTACCCCGCCGCGAAATCTAGGAACGGTTCCTCGTCGATCGACGGGTCGCGTTCGAGCTCGACTGTGCTGTAGCCCTTCTCGTCCATGTGCGCCAGCAGTCGCATCACGTAGTTCGAGACCATGTCGGCCTTGAGCGTCCACGAGGCGTTGGTGTAACCGACGACGAAGGCGAAGTTGGGGATACCGGTGAGCATCATGCCCTTGTAGGCCATGGTGCTGGGCAGGTCGACATCCTTGCCGTCGACCCGGAACTGCGCACCGCCGAGAGCGGAAAGGTTCAATCCCGTTGCGGTGACGACGATATCGGCGTTGAGGTGCTGGCCCGACTTCAGCTTCAGGCCGGTCTCGGTGAACGTGTCGATGTGATCGGTGACGATCGAGACTTCGTCCTTGCGAATCGAACGGAACAGATCGTTGTCGGGCACCAGGCACAGGCGCTGATCCCACGGGTTGTAGGACGGGGTGAAGTGGGTGTCGAGGTCGTATCCCTTCGGCAACCACCCCTCCTGCATCGTCCGGATCCGCTTCTTCATGAACTCCGGGTACTTCTGGCTCAGCGTGTAGATCAACATGGCCATCGACACGTTCTTGAGCCGAGTGACGCTGTACGCCAACTTCTTCGGCAGCCGCTTACGTAGCGTCTGCGCAATCGGATCCTGTGACGGAAGCGAGAGGACGTAGCTGGGCGAGCGCTGCAGCAGCGTGACGTGCTCGGCGTCGCGAGCCAGGTTGGGAGCCAACGTGATTGCCGTTGCACCGCTACCGATCACGACGATCTTCTTGCCGGAGTAGTCCAGATCCTCGGGCCAGTGCTGCGGGTGGATCACCTGGCCGCCGAAATTCTCCTGCCCGGCGAACTCGGGGGTGAATCCCTTGTCGTAGTTGTAGTAGCCACTGCAGGAGAACACGAACGACGCGGTGATCGTGACTGTTTCGTCGGTATCGGTACGGTGCGCGGTCACCGTCCAGAACTGCTGTTCGGACGACCACTCGAGCGCGACGACCTTGTGATGGAACCGGATGTGCTTGTCGACACCCGCTTCCTGCGCGGTGTCGACGATGTAGTTGCGGATGTCGGTGCCGTCGGCGATGGATTTCTCACCCATCCACGGCTTGAAGCTGTATCCGAGGGTGTACATGTCGGAGTCGGAGCGAATCCCGGGGTAGCGGAACAGATCCCACGTTCCCCCGATCGCGCCGCGACTTTCGAGGATGGCGTAGGTCTTACCGGGCAGATCGTGCCCCAGGTGGCGCGCGGCCCCGATCCCGGACAGGCCGGCACCGATGATGAGAACGTCGACCTCGGGAGAGGGCAGTACGGCAGTCATGTCAGCGATTCCTTCGATGTCCGGTGTCAGCTGGTCTTGTTGCGAGCGCTCTCGGACCTGCCGAGGCGGGCTACTTCTTCGTCCATCTTCGGCAGGATCGTCGGCACGTGCTCGAGCATGCTGCGATCACCGACCCGCGAGGTGATGACGGCCTTGAACCACGACGCTGCGCCCACCCACCGCGGCACGTAGACGCGCCGCTTGCGCTTGGCCAGGCCGTCGACGAACGCGTCGACGCACTGCTCGACGGTCATCGTCTTACCCAGCGGGCCGGGCAGCACCGCGAGCAGATCCTGGAATGCGGTGAGATCGGACTTGGCGTCCTGCACCATCGGTGTGTCGATCCATGCCATGTGCGCGGAGCCGACATCGACACCTCGATAGTTGACCTCGAGCCGGAGGGCGTTCGCAAAGTGTTCTGCCGCAGCCTTACTGGCGTTGTACGCGGCCAGGCCGGGGCACGGGGTGAACGCCGCGAGCGAGGAGACGACGAGTACGTAGCCGTTGCGCTCGATGAGCGAAGGTAGGGCCGCGCGGACGGTGTTGAACACGCCCATCACGTTGATGTCCATGACGCGTTGGAACGTGGCGGGATCGACCTGCATGATCGATCCGTAGCTGGCGATGCCTGCGTTCGCCAGCACCAGATCGATGCCGCCGTACGCCTCGATTCCCCCGTCGACGGCGCGCTGCATGTCGTCCAGATTCCGCACGTCGGCAACGAATGCCGCTGCTTTCAGCTGGGTTGCGAGTTCCAGGAGGGGTGCCTCGTCGACGTCGACGAGAACCAGCCGGGCGCCTCGGCCCGCCAGCGCACGTGCCGTTGCGGCACCGATTCCCCGTGCCGCTCCGGTGATCAGAACGACCTTGTTCCGCAGCGTCGACGCCGCCATCTGCTCCCCCTCGATCGGAATGCTTGTCTGCGAACACTTTGCATCTGATACCGAGCGGTGTCAAGATCTGTCTGTGACTACCCATCACAGCGAACCCGGCCGTACCTACCGAGGTGCCGACCCGCAGCAGCGGCAGCAGGAGCGTCGAATTCGCCTGCTCGACGCCGCCGTGAAGGTCTTCGGCACCACCGGCTACCGGACGGCAACCGTGGAGAAGGTGTGCAGCGAGGCCGGGCTGACCAAGCGCTACTTCTACGAGTCCTTCTCCAACAGCGAGGACTTGCTCATGGCCGCCTACGGCCGAGCGACCGACGCCATGCGCGAGAACATCCTGGCCGGTGCGCAGGCCGAGGCCGACTCCACCGAACAGGTTCTCCGGGGAGCTCTCACCGGCTTCTTCACGTTCGTCGCCGAGAATCCTGAATCCGCGCGCATCGCCTTCGTCGAGATTCTCGGAGTCTCGCCCACCGTCGACGCGCTCTACCGCAAGACGACGACCTCGTTCTCCGAGACGGTGCTGCAGGTGGCCGAGGCCGCCGGATCCAGCCGCGGGCTCGCCGGGCCCAACCGTCGAACACTGGCGATGGGCCTGGTGGGCGCGGTTCTCACCATCGCCCAACAATGGCTGCTCTCTCCCGAACGCGAACCGCTGGACTCGGTGATCGCCAGCGCCCACACCATCCTCGCCGCCGTGGTGTTCGGACGCGTCGACAGCTGAGCTGCGATGTAGGACCTACAGGCTCAAGGCCTACTCTGCAACGGCTCCACCGGCTCGTCCGCAGTGGCGCGTTCTCCTGATTTGACGACGACCACGCCGAGCAGAACCAGTGCGCCGCCGGCCAATTGGACCGGTGCCGGTGCCTGCCCGAGCAGCAGCCACGCGAACACCAGTGCCGCAACGACCTCCATCAGACCCATGAACGACGCCAACCGCGACCCGAGGCGTCGGCCTGCCGCGATGCCGAGAACGTAGGCCAGCGCGGCGGTCACGACGCCGAGGCCGATGATCGGCACCCACCACGGAACGACCGCATCGACGAAGGTGACGTCGGTGAGCGGAGCAGCGAACGGGACGATCCCGATGAGACCGGCGACCAGCAGGATGAGCCCACCCGTCAGCAGACCGGCTCCGGCGAGCACGATCGGCGGGAGGCCGTTGCTCTCGTCCGCCGACAGCACCCAGTACACGGCCGCACCGACCATCGAGCCCAGCGCCCACAGCACGCCGACCGAGTCCACGTCCGCACCGGAGATCAGATCGAGCACGAGCACGAGACCCATCGCGGCCAGCAGTGCGCCCACCACGGTCAGGCGACCGGGACGCTGCTGGTGCCGGAACCACATCCACCCGATGACGGCCACGGGCGAGGTGAACTCGATCAGCAGCGCGACACCCACCTCCATGCGTCCGACGGCGTTGAAGAAGGCGAGCTGGCACCCTGCCACCGCGAAGGCACCGTAGGCGAGGAGCAGCTTCCAGTTCTTCGCCAGCAGGTTCCACCGCCCGCGCAACGCGAGGATCGACGGAATCAGCAGGACGGCTGCGGCGAGCAGAATTCGCGCGGTCACCGCGGCCCCGGCCGTCCAGCCTGCGTCGAGCAGGCCCGTGGCGAGTGAGCCGGAAAGCCCGAAGGACGCCGCGGAGAGCAGCGCGAAACCGAGTCCCGAGAGTCGACGCGACCGCGCGGCAGCATCGTGGGTGGCCGCGAGATCCGCATTCGCGTCATGAGTGTAAGCCGTCATGACATGTGACAGTAGGGACCGACTTGGTAAGGTGTCAACATGCTTTTTGCTCATGACGCGGAACTGTCACTGTTGGCGGCCGTGGCGTTGATCAATTCCGCCGAGGAGCCGGACACGCTGACCACCCGAGAGCAGCTCGCCGAGTTCTTCACCGAACAGGGCTACTCCGGCCGCTTCGACGGCGACGACGCCGAGCTCGAGGCCGTGAGAGCACTGCGCCCGACCCTGCGCGCGCTGCTCACCAGCAGCCGAGACGACGCCGTGGTCGAGGTGAACCGTCTGCTCGCCGAATCCTCGGCCCTGCCCAGACTGGTTCGTCACGGAGATCTCGACTGGCACATCCATGCCGTCGCCGACGACAGTCCGCTCGCGACCCGCATCGTCGTCGAGACCGCGATGTCCATGATCGACGTCATCCGAGCGGACGAGCTCTCGCGCTTCGACGTCTGCGCGGATCCGGACTGCAACGGGCTGGTCCTCGACCTCTCGCGCAACCGGTCCCGCCGGTTCTGCAGCACTACCTGCGGGAACCGAGCGGCCGTTGCCGCATACCGCGCGCGCAAGGCTCAGTGACGACGGCCACTGGGCAGTGCGGGGCTTAATCGGTCGGCTTTCGGGTATCCCCCGCTCCGAGCTGATCGAAAGGAATTGCCCCTATGGTCGAGAAAAGGCCTACCAAAACGAGCTGGGCCAGAGCTGTCGAGAACATGCTGGCCGTCATCTTGATCTTCGCCGGTATCGCCGCCGCAGGCGGTCTGATCGCCGCATTGGCGGGCGGCTTCGAGGGTTGGGCGATCGTCGCCGGAATCGCCGTGATCGTGTTGTTCGGTGCCGGATTCCTCGCGATTCGCGACGGCGCTCGACGACGAGCCCTCGAAACGAACACCGTCGTCTACGCCCCGGACAACACCGACCAGCTGTTCGACGTCGACCCGAACACCGGTGAGCGAACCCCGCACCGCGAGTAGCGCACTCGATGCGGGGCCGCTGCAGGTTCAGAAGCACTGTGACTTCAGAAGGGATACTTCTGAATGTCCGACTGCATCGTGACCCACTGCAGATCACAGAACGTCTCGAGGTTGACGGTGGTGCCGAAGTGTCCACCGGAACCCGATGCCTTGACCCCACCGAACGGCGCAACGGCCTCGTCGTCGATCGTTTGATCGTTGATGTGCACGGCACCGGAACGAATTCGGTCCGCCAGCTCGTAGGCCTTGAACGGGTTCGAGGTCAGAACAGCAACGGACAGGCCGTATTCCGAGGAATTGACGATGTCGATGGCCTCGTCCACGGTGCGGTACGTGGTGATGGGTGCGACCGGACCGAAGATCTCGTCGGTGAACGCGGGTGAGTCCTTCGGCACGTTACCGAGCACGGTCGGTCGGTAGTAGAGCCCGTCGAAGGTTCCGCCTGCAGCCAGTTCGGCACCGGCCGTCACCGTGGCCTGCACGATGCTGTCGACTCGCTTCAGCTGGTTCTCGTCGATGATGGGCCCCAACGCATTCGACGGGTCGGTCGGATCTCCGACGGTGATGCGCGCGGCGATCTTCGCGAGTTCCGCCGTGTACTGCTCGGCGAGATGCTCGGGAACGAGGTGCCGACCCGACGCCATGCAGATCTGCCCCTGGTGCAGGAACGATCCCCACGCACCCGCCGACGCGGCGGCCTCGATGTCTGCATCGGGCAGCACGAGGAATGCGTTGTTCCCGCCGAGCTCGAGGTGGACCTTCTTGAGCAACGGCGCAGCGGCTTCCGCGATTCGGCGGCCGGCCGCGGTGGATCCGGTGAAGGAGATGCACGGCACGTCGGGGTGCGAGACGAGCGCCGCTCCCACGTCGGCACCCGAGGGCAGTACGTGCAACAGACCGTCCGGCAGGCCGGCCTCGGCGAGAATCTCGGCCAGGACCAGCCCACCCGAAATCGGAGTTCGTGGATCGGGTTTGAGCACTACGGCATTGCCGACGGCCAGAGCTGGCGCGACCGACCGCATCGACAATACCGCCGGGAAGTTGAACGGACTGATCACGCCGATGACGCCCATCGGAACGTATCGCCCTACCGAGAACCGGGACTTCGCGCTGCGCAGGACCTGCCCGTAGGGCTGGGACGCCAACGTGGCCGCCTCGGTCAGTTCGGCAAGGACCAAGCCGACTTCGGCCCCTGCCTTGCCGTGGCTGGATCCCGATTCGGGAATCAGCCACCGCGTCAGACGCTCGGGGTTCTGCTCGAGAATCGCCGCAGCCCTAGTCATGACCGATGCTCGCTCCGGGTAGGGCTTGGCGGCCCATTCTTGCTGCACACGTGCAGCTTTCGCGACAGCTCGATCGAGGTCCGCGACGTCCGCAGCACCGACGGTGGCCACGAGGGCCCCGTCGGCAGGAGCCGTCACGTCGAGGGTTCCACCGCCGCCGTCCAGCCATCCGCCGTCGAATATCTTCGCCGTCCACGCCAGTGTGTTCGCCATGTCAGTCCTGCTCTTTCATTCTCGGTGTTCTTTTCTTCGTTACCGCTGGGCTGCGATCGCTGCGTCGAGCACCTCGGCCTCGGCCCAGGATCCGTGGAACGCGAACGGAACTCGGACGGGAAGCTTCACCCGTGCGAGAGGTTCGCGGGTGAACGCGTCGGCCTCGTGCACCAGTAGCTCGGACAGTCCGGTCGCCGGATTCCACCACAGGGTCAGCAGATATCCGTCGTTCTCGCCGCTCGCTCCTCGACGCTGGACGAAGACCGGTTCGCTGGGGCTGGTCAATCCGTCGGGCCCTTCGAGCACGACCGTCTGGCCGGTGGAGAAGTCATGGCGCGCAAGCCCATCCGTCAGAGTCAGCGGAGACAGATCTCGGGTGGTGGCGAAGTAGCCGAAGCGATTCTCCTTGCCCAGCCACGCGTCGTTGATCTTCGGGAATTCACCCGCGATCCCGCTGTGCATGTGCTGGGTGGTCGTCCCGGTCGCGGTATCGAGCACGAACCGCCAGGCCATCGCGGGTGGAAACCAGGAGTGCGAGTCGATCGGCTCGTCCGAGTCGTCGGCCGGATTGCCCAGACGCGCGATGACGTGCAGATCCACCACGATTCCTGTGGCGGTTTCGTGCGCGTTGAAGAAGTGCGTCGGGGCCAGCATCAGGCCGGTGTCGTACCAGGTCACCTCATGGGTGCGACGGTCGAGCACGGCGAACCTACTGCCGTTCGGCGTCGCCGATTCGTCCCAGAGCACGCCGGGTCGCCCCTCCATGATGCGGTCGAGGCGAAACTGGTTGGGCGAGATGAGGAAGATCGCGAGGTGTTCGCTCACGATGTAATCGTGAACCATTGCCGGGCACCCCATGTCGAAACCGAAGGAATCGACGACGGTGCCGCTGGTATCGGCCTCGTACCACGTCAGTCTCGGCCCGATGGCCGAGTAGAACAGCATGTTTCCGGTCGACGGTTCGATCTTGTAGTGCGCCGTGCACAGGATGTCGAGTGCACCACCGAAGTTGTACGTGCCCTGCGTATCGAGAGTTTCGGGGTGCATCGAATGCGGAAGTCCGCCTTCGTAGTACACCAGCAGATGGTCGGCGAACAGCCCGACGTTGGTATTGGCGCCGCTCTTGGACGGCGGCGCGCCCGCGGGCAGATCTCGCTTGGCCTTGCCGGAGCCGTTGACGAAACCGCTGTACAGCGCTTCCCCGGCCTCCACCTCGATCTTCATGGTGTCGGTGTGCACCCACTTCATCCGGAACGACGCCTTACCGTCGCGGATGTAGGTGCCCGCGACGCCGCCATCGCCCTCCCACCAGTGGTAGCGGTCGGTGTCGAGTGGCTCGAAGCGTGGATTGTCGGCCACTCGGAACAGCGCGCCGGCGAGATCGTCGGGGAGTTTCCCGATGACCTCGAGGTCGAACGCCTCGGTCTCCTCGTGCCACGGCGCGAACGGCCCGTTGAGAAACTTGTTGGACGTGTTCCAGTCGACGTCCGCCTCGTGCCGCGGAGTCGGGGGCGCGGTGCGGCGGACCACTGTCGTCGGCAGCGGGGTGGGAAGTTCACGCATAGCTGATGCCTTTCGTCTCGATGTAGGACAGTTCGGAAGGACTCGCCGAAGTTCCGATCCACGACGCCACCGCGGCTCGAACGTCGTCACCGTCGTGCGGATGCCACGCGGCCGCAACGAAGCGGTCGGGCCGGATGAGCACGAATCTTCCGGTGTACGTCCGCATCTCGTCGTCCAGACCGCCGTCGACGTCGAGTAGAACGTTGATGCCGTCTATTCTCGGCACCGTGCGATCGGTGGGCACGGCGACCTCGACGGCGTGTAGGCCGCGCCCGATATCACGTGCGTGCGCCCATTCCGCCGTGTCGTGCACGTCGACTCCCACCAGCGCCCAACCGGTTCCGAGTATCTCGTCGAGCGGGCGGATGGTTCGGGTCGCCGAGTCGAAGGCCCGGGGCTGCCCGATGACGCTCCCGGTGTCGTCACCCGGGAGCACGAGCCCGTCGGCGAATCGGTACGGCGGACGATAGGCCATGGTCTCGAACCAGCGTCGCCCGTTCTCGGTGGCCAGTGCGGCCCGGACCAACTCGTCGCGCCTGGCCGCGATGCGAGGGTTGGTCGTCATCACCACGCGACCCAACCGCTCGGACGCGCGAACAACCGCGGCGGCGTGCGGGCCGCGCTCGGATTGGTATGTGGCCAGCACACTTTCATGCAGGCAACCGTCGAGCACGCCGGCCAACTTCCACGTCAGGTTCGCGGCGTCACGAATGCCGGAGGTCAGACCCTGACCGGCGAACGGCGGCATCATGTGTGCGGCGTCGCCGAGCAGGAAGCAGCGCCCCAATTGCCATCGATCGGCTACGAGGCCGTGGAATCGATAGTTGACGGCTCGTTCGACCTGGGCGGTTGTGATCGGCCGGTAGCGCGAGACGAGTTTCTCGATGAGCTCGAACGGCGGCGCGTCGGTGGCCGTACCCTCCCCCTCGAACAGGCGGAATTCGTATCGACAGCGGCCACCGAGACCCGGCACCACCACGTGCGGCCTGCTCGGATCGGCGTGGTGCATGCCGTAGCGCTCTATGTGCGGGTCGCCGAGCGTGTCGACCACCAACCACAATTCCGGGTGGCTGCGTCCGATCATCCCGATACCGAGCAGGTTTCGGACGGTCGATCGTCCGCCGTCGCAACCGAGGAGGTAGCGGGCTCGCACCGTGCGTCCGCCCGCTTCGATGGCCACGGCGTCCGCGTCCTGCACGATCGACGTGACCTCGGTGTCGAACCGAACGGTGACATTGCGCGCCGTGTGCAGCGCTTCGGCCAGCACACGCTCGAGGTCCGGTTGCGCGAACGGGTTCTTGAACGGGTAGCCCAATCGGTAGGCGCTCTCCGCGCCGCCGTGGAACAGCGGTTCGTCGTCGAGTCCGTAGTAGCGGGTTCCGGTGCCGGGCACGACGATCGGCAGGATTCTGTCGATCACACCTGCCTGCTGATAGGTGCGCAGCGCCTCGTCGTCGATGCTGATCGCTTTGGGTTCGTCGCTCGTCGTCGAGCGCCGCTCGAGAACGACGACACGGAGCCCTCGTGCAGCGAGCAGCAGGCCCGCGGTCATCCCGACCGGACCGGCGCCGCAGATCGCTACGTCGTAGAGGGTGTCGAATCTCGTATCCACACCACCAACGTAGCGTGCATCACGTTAAATAGGAATGCTGTCCCATAAAATAGGACACGCTACGAACTGACGACGGCCAATCTCGTCGACAGCGCCTGCGCCGCGGCCCGCACTGCGGTGACGAGCACGTCGGTCCGGTCCTCCGGAACTCGACGCCTGATCGCGACGATGCTCAGTGCCGCTGCCACCGAACCGGACTCGTCGAAGATCGGCGCGGCGATTCCCATCGCATCCGGGTCCACCTCGGCGACGGTCAGGCCGTAGCCGGTGGTGCGGATTCGCTCGAGGCGATCGACGAGGCGATCGACGTCGGTCAACGTTCGATCGGTGAAGCGTTGCAGCTCGTGCCGACCCAGAATCGAGCGGATTTCCTTCTCCGGCAACCAGGCCAACAGCGTCAGCGCCGACGCGCCGGCGTTGATGGGCAGTCGACTCCCCCGCTCGTAGCTCAGGCGCACCAGTTGCTTGGCTCCCTCACACCGCTCGATGCACACTGCCGTGTCGTCGACGAGCCTGGTGAGCAACACGGTTTCGCCCACCTCATCGGCAAGTTCGCGCATCACCGGTTGGGCGATCGTCGTTAATCCGTAACCGCGCCGGGCCAATCGAGCAAGTTCGAGTACCGCGACACCCAACCGAAAGCCGCCGTTGGGGGCTTCCTCGAGAAACGATGCGCCGACCAACGTCTGCAGATATCGATATGCCGTGGAGCGGGCACTGCCGAGAGCCTCGGCAACATCGTTCGCGCTGATCTGCAGCCGATCCTCGGTGAACATGCCCAGGATGATCAGCGCGCGGTCGGCCGTGCTGTTGCGTTCTCTGTATCCACTCGTTTCCGAAGCCATGTCGCCATCATAGTTCTGACTGTCAGGACTGCAGTGTCATCAAACGAACCAGCACTCTTGACAGCTGTGATCCAGGCCATGAACACTGTCCTGTATTAGACAACAGCAGTCCTGCTGTACAGGACACAGCCTCCGGACGAGGAACACATGAAACCCACCCAACACAAGCTGGATCGCGGCACGCTCATCGCCTGCTGCCTCGCGATCGGCGTCGCCCAGATGGGCGTCTCGCTCGCAGCGCCCATTCTCGGCGTGATCCAACGCGACCTCGGAGCGAGCGCTGCGGCGCTGGCCTGGATCCCGGCCGCGTTCATCCTTCCCACCGCCATCCTCGAGCTCAACTTCGGCTTGCTGGGCGACATGTTCGGCCGCAAGAGGCTGCTCGTCTGGGGCGGCGTGCTCGTCTTCGTCGGGGACGTCGTCGCCGGAACGTCGGGAACGCTGACGCAACTGATCGCCGGGCAGGCCATCGCCGGACTCGGTGCTGCCGCAATCTTTCCCACGTCACTGGCCATGCTGGTCTCGGCAACCCCGGAACGTCAGGAGCGAGCCCGCGCCCTGTCTCTCTGGGCGGTCAGCCTGGCGTTCGGTGCCATGATCGCCCCGCTGATCAGCGGGTTCGCGGCCGAACACTTCAGCTGGGGCTGGTCTTTCGCCATTCCCGCCGTGCTGGGTCTCGTCACCGCAGGCGTCAGCGCCGCGGTGATCGTCGACTCGCGTCATCCCGCCGGACGCGGACTGGACTGGCCCGGCCAGATCACCATCGCCGTCGCATTGCTCGCGCTGCTGTACGCGGTGATCCAGGGTTCGGTGGACGGCTACTCGAGCCCCGTCATCGTGGGCACCTTCGTTCTCGCCGTAGCGTCGTTCGTCGCGTTCGTCATCAGCGAGCAGCGAGCCCGCACGCCGATGTTGAACCTCGCGCTGTTCCGCACCCCGGCCTTCGCGGCGGCCGCCCTGATCGGTTTGCTCGCGATGTTCGGGTTCATCGGAACCGCCTACGCACTCAGCGTGAAACTCGAAGCGATCCTGCACGTCAGCCCGCTGCAGGCAGCTCTACCGTTCGCCCTCATCCAAGCCGTACCGCTGCTCCTCACTCCGTTGCTCCCGCGCCTGTTGATGCGCGTCGCGGCCCGCACCCTGTTGGTCACCGGGCTTTCGGCACTGGCCATCGGTCAGATATGGATGGCTCAGCTACCGGGCGACTCCACCTCACTGCTCGCCATGACCGGCCCGATTCTGCTGCTCGGCACCGGCTTCATCACCATGTTCACCGCACTGACGGCCGTCGCCGTCGGAGCCGTCGCCATCGACTACGCCGGAATGGCAAGCGCGGTCACCAGTCTCGTTCGCGAAACCGGCCAGAGCCTCGGCCCCGCGATCGTCAGCGCCGTGGCCTTCGGAGTTGCGGGAGCCACCCTCACCTCCAACCTGTCCGACGGTTCCCTCCCTCCCGAGGCGGTGGGCGTGGCCTCCGGCGTCGCCGAACAGGGCGGACCGCTGGCGGTGGCCAACGCCGACCTCGGCCCGATCTCGGATCTCGTTGCACCCCTTGCTCGGACGGCTCTCGAAACCGGACTCGACATGGGCATCTACGTCTGTGCCGGGGCCACCGTCCTGGCTGCGCTCATCGCCCTCGTCATCCCCGGCGGAGCCCCGAAGGGCCTCGATGCGGCCCCGATCGATGCGGCAGCGTCACCTGCGGCCGGGCGACTGCTGCCGGCAGGTGAGTGAGATGTCCACGCCCACTCTGAATCACGTCTTCACCCTCGACGTCGAGCTGGCTCCCCCGGTGCTCATCGGGCCGACCCCGCACGGAATGCGTCGAGTCATCCCGATCACCGGCGGTCGATTCCACGGACCGGCCGGATCCGGAACGATCCTGCCCGGCGGTGCGGACTGGAACCTCGTGCGTGCCGACGGCATCACCCATCTGTGGGCTCGCTACACGATCGTCACCGACGACAACGTGCCCATCATGGTCACCAACGAGGGCTGGGGCACCCAGGACGACGCCACCATGGACCGCATCTTCGCCGGCGGCGGTGCCGACGTCGACCGCTGGTACTGCTCGACCAACCCTCGATTCGAAGTGGCCGACCAAGAGTGGAACTGGTTGAACCACAGCGTGTTCGTCGGACACCTCTTGCCCCCGAGCCGCGGCGACCGGGTTCGGGTCACCGTCTACACCGACGCCCCCGTTCCCACCCCATCGACGCCCCGAAAGGCGGATCACTGACATGACCACTCCGACCAGGAATACACTGCAGGAAGGTGCTGTGGGCACGCTGCGACAGACAGCCGTCTCGCACATCGGTTTCACCGTTCCCGACGTCGCCGCCACCGCCGACTTCTACGGCCGCACCGTCGGTCTGACGGTGCAGGAGGAACTCGCGAGCGGCGGCCTGCGCCTCGGCTGGGGCCTCGGACACCATGTTCTCGATCTGACCGAAGGTCCGAAAGGACTGTCTCACTACGGCTTCGAAGTCCGCGACTCCGACGGTATCGCCGGAATCACCGCGCGACTGAAGGACGCAGGCCACGATGTCGCGGATCTGGATCCGTCCGTGATCGACCATGCCGTCGGCGTACCGTCGGGCATCTCGGTGACCGACCCCGACGGCACGACGGTGCATTTCCACGGGCCGGTCGCGCGCCAGGGTGAGAACGCTGCCGATCCGGGACGACGCCCGATCAAGTTCCAGCACACCACTCTCGGCACCGACAACGTGGCGCAGATGGTCTCGTTCTTCGTCGACACCGTCGGGTTCCGCATCTCCGATCAGCTGGAGGACGGCAAGTTCGCGTGGTTACGCAGCGACCGCGATCACCACACCCTGGCCGTCGTCGAGAACGGCAACCCCGGCAATCTCGACCACTACTCCTACGACCTCGCCGAGTGGGAGGACTTCAAGTCCTGGTGCGATCGCCTCCCCGAGATCGGCGTCGACGTCGTCTGGGGCCCGGGCCGTCACGGCCCCGGCAACAACCTGTTCGTCTTCTTCGACGATCCCGCCGGCAACCACATCGAGCTCTCGGCCGAGATGGAGAAGTTCCACGACGACCGAGCCACGTACGTGACGCGGCAGTGGCGTCCGGTACCCGCGTCGGTGAATCTGTGGGGCGGACAACTGGCGAGCTGGCGCAAGACGAGTGAGAGCGAGATCTGACCGATGGCCTACATCAGCTACGAGCACAACGACATTCGCGGAGTCGGCGAGGTCGACGGCGACACTCTGATTCCGCTGCAGGGCATCGACGCGATCGGACGGACCAGCTCGCTCGAGGCACTCGCCGGCGCGGATCGGCTGACCCAGGAGCGCCTGCCGATCTCGGACGTGCGGGTGCTCCCGGCGGTCACCGACCCGGCCCGAGTGATCTGTGTCGGCCTGAACTACCGCGACCACATCGCCGAAACCGGACGCGAGTTCCCCACGTATCCGGTGATGTTTCCCAAGTACGCCTCCAGCCTGATCGGGGCCTACGACGACATCGCCGTCCCGCCGGAGAGTGCAGAGGTGGACTACGAGGGCGAGATGGCCGTCGTCATCGGACGCACCGGTCGGCGCATCACCGAGGAGAGCGCGCTCGATCACGTTCTGGGCTACACCGTCGCCAACGACATCACGATGCGTGACTTCCAGTACAGGACGCACCAGTGGATGCAGGGAAAGGCATGGGACGCAAGCACTCCCCTCGGCCCCCGCATCGTCTGCCCCGGCGAGGTGGACCTTGCGAGCTGCGGCATCCGCACCGTCGTCAACGGCGAGAAGGTACAGGAATCGGATCTGTCGCAGTTGCTGTTCACGGTGCCGAACTTGATCGCGACCATCTCCACGTTCACCGCCCTCGAGCCCGGTGACGTCATTCTCACCGGCACCCCCGGTGGCGTCGGATATCGCCGGAAGCCGCAGCTGTTGCTGAAGCCGGGCGATTACGTGAGCGTGGAGATCGACGGTGTCGGATCGGTCAGCAACAGACTGGTGGCGGAAGTGCTCTGAGGCTTGGTGCTTGGCTGTCTTTGATGGACGTCAGTGCGAATTGCGCTGCAGCACAGCCACCATGCTCGAACCCGGTTCGTATCGACTGATCCACGTCGCCTGGACGGCGTGGTAGAGATCGGGCTTGCCGCTCCACACCGTCGCGGCCGGACGATTGCTGCTGTCGAGTTCGTGATGCCAGGAGCCGTCGGCGCGGTCGAGGAAGTATTCGGCGGCGACATCCCACCAGGTGCGGTAGTCCTGCTCGTAGCGGTCTTCTCGGGTGTGGCGCGCGAGTGTCGCCGCCGCACCGATCGCCTCGCACAGCACCCAGTGCAGACGTTCGGTCACGACCGGCTCCCCCGACCAGTCCGTGGTGTAGACGAATCCGGGCGTTGGCCCGAGTTGCCAGCCGTCGACCGCTGCGCGGTGGTAGAGCGCTCGGGCGGCGGCGATACGGTCGTGCCCGCTCGCATCGAGGCTTGCCTGCACGAGAAGCCGGGCCCACTCGAATCCATGGCCGACTGTGGCTCCGTAGGGCTTGAACTGGTTGGCGGTGTCGTCGCTGTTGTACTCGAGCTGCGGGATCCACTCGGCGGTGAAATGCTCCGGAACACGCCAGTCGTTCGCTTCGGCCCAGCGACATACGTTGTCGCAGATGCGCAGTGCCCGCTCGCGCCAGATCCGCGGTGCGCCGGCATCTGCAGCGGCCAGCAGTGCCTCGACCATGTGCATGTTGGCATTGATCCCGCGGTAGTCGTCGAGCACGGACCAGTCCGCAGTCCATGTGTCCGAACACATCCCGTGATGATCGTCCCAGAAACGACGTTCGACGGTATCGAGTGCCTCGTCGAGAAGCTGTCGGCCATGGGGGTGCCCCACTGCGGTGGCAGCCGACGCGGCAAGTACCACGAAGGCATGCGTGTAGGCCGATTTCACTGCTTCGGGCGAGAACGCGTCGGCACTGGACTCGAACCAACCACCGTTCGTGCTGTCTCGCAACGTCGTCAGTAATCCCTCGAACACCCGATCGGCTTTCCTCCGAGACCCCGGCCGTCCCAGCATCGAGGCGAGAAAGTGCACATGCGCCATCCGCGCGGTGATGTACGTATGGGCCGGATGATCGAGGTCGGGGTTCCCTCGGCCGTCCAACCACGCGGCACCACCGGCCGGGTGGTCGAGTGTGGTTCCGAAATCGAGAAGCCTCGACGATTCGGTGTCGAGCCACAACTGATGCGAGGGCAGCGTCAGCCAGCTGCGACCATCTCCGGTATCCATGTGTTCATTGTGCGCCCGACGAGAAAGCACCCGACGCCGGTCAGCGAGAGACGCTGTAGCGCAGGTACATCCATCCCGATACCGGGAAGAGCTTCTGTTCGGCGAGAACGAGGTCGAGGTGATGTCCCACCGGAAAGTAGGGCTTGCCACTGCCCAGGATCGTCGGCAGCAGGATGACCTCGAATTGATCGATCAGGTCGACCAGTGAGGCTGCCAAGGCTGCTCCTCCCACAGCCAGCGTTCCCTCGGTCTCCCGCTTGAGCCGCTCCACCTCGGCGATCGCGTCTGCGCTGCGCACCAGGCGGCAGCCGTCGGGAACGGAGTCGAGGGTGTCGGAGAAGACGATCCGGGGAGTGGCCTTGTACAGCTCGGCGAACTCCGCCTCTACTTCGTCGCCGTCGAGGCGTTCCGGATCTGTCCAGAAGTCTTCCATGGCCTCGTACAGTCGGCGTCCGAACAGAAACGCAGCGGTCGCTTCGGTCTGCCGATTGGAGAATCGATGTGACTCCGCGTCGGGCACCGAGAAGTCGAGACTGCCCGCCGAGTCTTCGATGTAGCCGTCGAGGGAAACATGCATGTTGTAGGTCAGTATGGCCATGTCACTCCTGGGGTCGGGTGGATTCGAGAGTATGACTTCGACGGCCCCCGGAATTCACCGGCCAGCAGGTCAGTCCAGGATCGCGGTGGCCTCCACCTCGACGAGAACGTCGGGCTCGAACAGGTAGTCCACGCCGATCAGCGACGCAGGTGGCATCGGAGTAGGTAGTCCGATCTCCTCGACGACGCGGGTGACGCCGTCCATGAACTCACCGATCCGCTCCGGAGCCCAGTGCGTGACGTAGAACGTCAGCCGCAGGACGTCCTCGAATGTTGCTCCTGCACCGGCCAATCCGATCGCGGTGTTGCGCAGCGCCTGCGCCACCTGCCCGGCGAGGTCGTTCTCGGCGATCACCGACCCGTCCTCGTTGCGCGCAATCTGACCGCTGACGTGGATATGTCGAGACCCCTGGCCCACTGCTACGTGGTGATACGGGGTGGGTTGCATCATGCCGGACGGGGTGAATCGAGTGACGCTCATGAAGTTCCTCTCGTGGTGATCGAATCGGGGTATACCATTGATACTTGGTACACAAAGGACACTTCAAGGGAACCTGGTTTCATGACCGATACCGCAGATGGCGCGACAGAACTGACGATCAGCGCCCCACACCGTGAGCTGCTGGACCAGGTGCTGGACAAGTGGTCGCTTCAGGTGCTCAACGAACTGTGTGAGCGCCCTTGCCGATTCAACGATCTGCGCCGCACAATTCCCGCGGTGACTCAGAAATCCCTCACCGCAACGCTGCGAAAACTCGAACGCAACGGCATCATCGAACGGACGGTTCTCAGCACTCGCCCGGTAGCGGTGGAGTATCGAATGACGCAACTGGGCAAAACTCTTCGGGCACCCGTCGACGTGCTGTTGGCCTGGGCGGCCGCTCACATGCACGAAATCGACAGCGCACGAGATCGATTCGACGCTCTCTGATCCGCTCACCGCAGCAGCGTGCTGCCCGAACGTTCGAGATCTCGGAGGAGAGGTACACCATGGCGAGCAATCCACAGCACTCCACCGCGCGCGCTGACGCGTTGCTGTCCGGCCTGGTTGCGATGCTGCAACCGAAGAAAGTGGTCACCGTGGGTGCCGGCAGCGCCGGAACCGCATTGTCGCGGGCTCTCGAATCGGCGGCACCCGAAGTCTCGCCCCAACTCTGGAACTTCGTCGCTAGTCCCAGCGAGTCGGTCACCGAGTCCTTGTTCGACTTGCCCCCTCGGGATCTGCACGACATCGGCCCATTCGACCTGGTCTGGATCGACGATGAATCCCTGGTGTCGAACGCACGGATCCTCCGTACTCTGTGGCCACACGTTGCGAAGGGAGGCGTTGCCGCCGTACAGAACTCGTTCTCTCCGGCTGGGTCGAATCCTCTGTGGAATGCCATTCTGCGTTTCGGTGCCGACGACATCGAGACCCTGACGCTTCCGGGAATCGGCCTTCTGAAGAAGCGATCGGAGCCCGTTCGCGAGGTCGATTTCACCGACGAGATGGTGTCCGCCACCGGGGTTCCGCTGCGGTTCGAGTCCATCGGCGTGCACGACGATGCGCCGCTGCTGGACCACGCGACCGGCGTGCTTCATGCTCTCGCGGATTCGGATCTTCGGGCGGTCCTCTTCGCGATCGGCAGTGGAGTCTCGACACTGGCTGCGCTGCAATCCCACACGTCACTGTCGGTCCGTGCGACACACAAAGCGATCGCACGCCTGCTGACCCTGTCGGTGGTGACCCGGGTGGACGATCGACTCGTTGTGGACGAGAACACGGTGAAGAGTTTTCGGAATCTTCCGCGCACGACGCCCCCACCGACCGACATGTCTCGGTACAGCCGGGACCGACCCGAATTTCTGAAGGCAATCGCACGCCAGCTGAGTACGACGGGATGGTCCTCGGAGCATCAGGTCAACGAATTGTGCAGCTTCTTCGGCGACGACTACGCGACATTGCGACGCGAGCTCGTCGACACCGGGTTTCTCGAGCGAAACAGCGCAGGTTCGATGTACCGGGCGCAGAGCAACGACTAGATCGCCTGGCCCACGGCCATGCGGAGGGGGCCCAGGATTCGGACGACGGCGTTGCGGGCAACCACTGGGTGAGGGCAGCAAACTTTGCTGGTCGCCATTCGGAGGTTTCCATGTACCTGCACGTTCAGTCACTCATTCACGACATTGCCACCGACGAGCCCGATCCGGCCGCCGCGAACGCCCTTCAGGAGGGCCTCGGTGGACAGTTCGGCGAGATGCGCACGATGATGCAGTATCTGTTCCAGGCCATGAACTTTCGTGGGGCTGCGGCCAAGCCGTACCGCGATCTGATCCAGGGAATCGGCACCGAGGAGATCAGTCACGTCGAGCTCATCGGCACCACCATCTCACGGTTGCTGGACGGCTCGCCGCAGTACCAGGGCAAGCTGGAAGACCCGCTGGACACGCCCGGTGCGGGCGGAGCCACTCCGTTGAATCTCGCTCTGTCACAGGGCAATATCCACCACTACCTCGTCGGAGCACAGGGCGCACTGCCGGTCGACTCCGTCGGCAACCCGTGGAGCGGTAGCTACGTCTACAACTCCGGCAATCTGGTTCTCGACCTCATGTACAACCTGATGCTCGAGTCGACCGGCCGCCTCCAGAAATGCCGGATGTACGAGATGACCGCCAACAAGGCTGCGCGATCGACTATTTCGTACCTGATCGTGCGCGACCAGGCGCACGAGAACGGCTACGCGAAGGCCCTCGAAACCCTCGGCGTCGAGTGGAAGAAGACGCTGCCGATTCCGAAGACCAACGCCGAGAAGTTCCCGGAGGTCCAGAAGTTGGTCGAACTCGGCCTGCAGAGCAAGCAGTACAGCTTCGACCTCACCGGGGCGTCCGAGGCCGGACGCATTTACCAGGGCATGTCGCCGTCCAAGGACGGCACCGACCTCGATGCCAGTGAGCAGGCCCCCGCCGGCGCTCCGATGAAGATCTCACCCGAGCGACTCGAGGAGTTCGCGCCCGGACTCGACACCGACCTCATGGAGCTCATTCAGCAGACGGCCGAGATGGAGATGGCAGATATCGACGCCACGTTCGGAAAGATGAAGTAACTCGGATACTTTTGTAGCCCGACCTCCATCGCACGACGGAGGTCGGGCTTCGTCACGTCCAGTACAGCAGCTGCGCTTCGGGTAGGACTGATTCGAGTTCTTCCACGAACCACGTCCGCATTTCCGACATCGTGTCCTTCGGGTAGACGTACTTCACGCCACCGAACTTGTTTCTCTTTGCTGTGCGGGCACTTTCGTCCATCTCGAGCTTCGTCCCCAGGTACCAGCTCAACAGCACGTCCTTGCTCGACGGCGTGAACCGATGAGTGATGATCTCGGCAGTCAGGTCCAGATCGGGAACGTCACCCAACGCCTCGGCGACATTCGAGAGAAGTCGGCCGTACTGCTCTCGCCACCCCGGGATGGGCATGATCGGAGCGATGGTGAGCCCCACTCGATATCCGGCCAGCGCAAGCTGCCGTAGCGCCTCGATTCGAGCAGGCATCCGCGCAGTTCCGCCCTCGAACCGATGCGCGATGTCATCGGCATTGACCGACAAGCGAACTCGGGTACGGCGTCGGTGGTCCAACGTCACCAACTCGGTGACGTCGTCGAATTTGGTCGTGAAGCGCAACGACACGTCATCGCCGTAATCCCCCGCGCCCACTCGACGAACGGCCTCGGCGAGGGATCCGGTCACATGCTCGATACCCAACGGATCCGTATAGCAGGACAACTCGAAGGTGGTTCCCTCGTGCCCACGTTCCTCGGTGCCGGAGGTGATCGTGCCGCGGCCTGCGTGGGTACCGATGCCGGACAGTACGTCGTCGATGTTGGCGAACACCCTGGTGATCGGCGGCCCGGACAACGACCCCGCCAGATAGCAGTACTGACAGTGGGCCGGGCATCCCTTCGCCAGATCGATACGCCAGTCGGCGCTCGGCGGAATCGGTTGTGGATTCAGCACACTCGGTGGTGCGACCACCACGGCCATCGTCGTCTTGGCTCGCGCGTAGGTCTCTCGCTCGGTCTCGCCCCGTAGACCCGTCAGGCGGTCACCGGGCAGCACGTCGATCTCGGTCACACCGGCCGCTTCGCACCGTCGAACTATCTCCGCAGTGTGGGGAAGCTCCGATGCAGACCGCGTGATCAGGACGCGCGACGGCGTCCAGAGTCGAGTGGGTGCAGAGAGGGTGTCGTCCATTATCTGGAGTCAACGCCCGCACACGGTGGATCCTTCCCGTTTCGGGGTTACGAGATCCAGGTGTTCGACGGTACCTCGGCGGGCCTACCCAACAGATAGCCCTGTCCTTGAACGAAACTCGGCAAGGCGTCGAGCTGGTCGGGGGTTTCGATGCCTTCGACCACGCACCCCAGATGTCGATCTCGGGCGAGGTTGATGATCGCCCGAACGATACTGCTGCTCGTCTCGTCGCTGGTCATCGTGGCGGTGAACGACCGATCGATCTTCACTGCGCTCACGGGCAGTGTGGCCAGATAACGCAAGCTCGCGAATCCGGTGCCGAAGTCGTCGATGGCGATGCCGACACCCAACTCACGCAGTTCACCGAGCTGACGCAGCATCGAGGAGCCGGACTCGAGCAGCACCGACTCGGTGAGTTCGAGAATCAGGTCCGCCGGAGCCATTCGGTGCCGTCCCAGAGCCGCGCTCACCACAGCAGCCATGTCCACGTGTTGAGCCTGCCGGGCACTGAGATTGACGGCAATCGTGACGGGGACACCCGAGTCCGAATCGAGCGGGTTCGCCGTACGCCATCGCACCAGAGTTCCCAGTGCGTCGTCCAGCACACGCTCCCCGAGCTCGGAGATCAGACCGGTGTCCTCGGCCACCGGGATGAATCGGTCCGGCGTAATTCCTGCGCCCTCGTCGTCACGCAAGCGCGCGAGTGCCTCGAAGCTCGTGAGCGCTCTGCTGTCCAGGTCGTAGACCGGCTGATAGACGACGTTCAGCCTCGCAGCTCCGCGGTGTTCGGGATCGAGGGCACTCCGCAAGGTCCGCTCGATGTAAGCACGCTCGAGGGCGTTCGCGCGCAGCGCGTCGTCGAACAATTCGATCCGGTCCTTACCGAGTTGCTTGGCCCGGTACATCGCGGAATCCGCGTCCCGCAGTACCTCCTGCGCGCTGGCACCCTTGCGAACCAACACCATGCCCACGCTGGCCGACACCACGTACTGGCTGCCCTGATACACGATCGGCGCGGCGAGAACCGCTCGGATGCGCTCGGCGACGCGTTCCGCCAACCCGGCACCGGCACGCTTGTCGGCACCGCGCTCGGCCGGCAACGCATCGACGACGAGGACGAACTCGTCACCGCCGACACGGGCGATCGAATCGTTGGCTCGCAGCACCGACCGCAGCCGTCGCGCAACCTCGACGAGAACCGCATCACCGGCAGCATGCCCGCCGGTGTCGTTCACTCGTTTGAATCCGTCGAGATCGCAGAACAGCACCGCAGCAGCGGCTCCCGTGCTCTCACCGCGTGCGATCGCCGAGCCGATACGGTCGAGCAGCAGC
>NZ_LVCU01000530.1:0-29575 GCF_001647185.1 Rhodococcus sp. EPR-147 | reverse complement strand
CACCGAGAGGACCTCCGACACCTCACCCGACGGCCCGCGTCGAAAGGGCGTGGTGCGTCGAGACAACCACCGCAGCGAGCCGTCGGCCGCGAGTACCCGATACCGGATACTGACGCTCTCGCCCTCCGGAAGCGATGCCGCGGTTCGGTCCGCCGCTCGGACGACCTCGACATCTTGTTCCACCACCCCGTCCAATCGATCCTCGCCGTCAGTGGAGTCGTCGGACCGACCGAGTCCGAGCCACGGCACCCGACCGTCCTCGACCGCTCCATCCGAAGTCGGTCCGGTCAGTAGCGACCGCAGGCTGCGAGAAGCCCACGTCACCCGGCCGGTATCGACGGCGGTGACGGTCGTGATGTCCGGTGAAGCAGTCAACACCGCGTCACGAAAGGCCCGGGCCTGCTCGAGTTCGGCTCGCGCCGCCCGCTCGGCGGAGACGTCCTCGGAGAGCACCATGGCACCGACTATCCGGCCCGAATCATCCCGCAACGGCCTCGCTTCGACCTGAAAGATTGCGCCCGTTCGGGGGCTGACGGTATCGAACGAAATCTCCTCACCCGCCACGGCCGCCAGGTAATGCGGCTCGAGCATCGCGAAGGCTTCCGGCGACACCGTGTCTCGGAGCAGCTGCCCCTCCATCCGCCGCGGGTCGTAGCCCTCGGCCACCAGACCGGCACCCTCGACGAGGACGAATCGTAGATCGCAGTCCACGACCAGAACGGACGTGTGCGGCAGGTTGGCTGCCAGCTGCCGGTATCGAGCCTCGCTCGCATCGTCGAACATCGAAGGCGAGCGGAGCAACGGACCGTAGAAGCGACGCATCCCCAGATAGATCACACCGGCAAGTGCCGTCGATGCCGTTACCGCGACGTCGAGGGTGCCGCCCATCGACTCCCGCATCGCGTCGAGCATCCCCCCGCCTGAACCTGCAGCGAGATGCGAGGCGTGGCCGTCGAATCCTGTCCACAAGTGCACCGCGTGCACCAGGTGATGCGCGGCGCAGGTCAGGAAGATCGCTGCTGTGGCCACCGCCAACCTGTTGTTGCGCAGCTGTCCGGTCCGCATCAGCCCACGGACGATGAACAGCACGATCCCCAGATACGCGGCAGCGGTGATCCCGTTGAGGACCACCACCCACACCCAGCCGCTCACAGTGCGTGCTCACCGAATCGAGTCCGACAACAGTGGCTCTGGTTCCACTCGACACAGACGACGGGCATGACGCGACCCCCAGGGTTGTAGCCCACCGCGCAGAAAGACCGGTCCGGCCGGAAAATCCGAGTCGACCAGCCGCTCAGCACTTTGATATTCGACGAAGGTTATCCCACTCCGATTACCACAGCCGCCATTGGCGCAGCCCGAAAAATAGGTGTCGGCCTGGTGATTTCACCCTCCCGCGCAGCCCTCGACACAGCGTCGAACCCCGCCGACCCCGTGGAGCCGAGTCGTCGGGTAAGAAGCTCTCATGCCTTTCGCCGACGAACTCCTCGGCCCGGACGCGGCCGGCACGCTGTTTGGGACCATGCGCACCGCCGCTCCGGGCGCAGACCTGTCGGTACTCGAAGGATCGATCGATCGGCTGGGTCCACTCGCGCTTCGAGCCCGCGCAGATCTGTTGCGTGACGGCCTGCTCTCGGCACTGCCCGGCACCTACACGGAGTTCGCCCGCATCATCCGACGTGCCGCCACCGATCCCGACTTCCAGGGCTGGTCGATCTGGCCGGTCACGAGCGCTGTCGCATCGAAGGCCGTCGAGGAGAACACCTCGAGCGCATTCGACGACGGAATGGCCTTGCTCGCCGAGCTCACCGGCCGACTCAGCTCGGAATTCGCCATCCGCTCGTTTCTTCGAGCCGACCTGGATCGGTCGCTCGCAATCGCGTCGGACTGGACGACATCCTCGGACGAGCATGTGCGGCGTCTGGCGTCTGAGGGCACCCGCCCGTATCTTCCGTGGTCGGTGCGCGTCCCCGAAATACTCGCGCGCCCGGGCGTCACGGTGCCGATCCTGGACCGGCTCTACCGAGACGACAGTGATTACGTTCGACGTTCTGTCGCGAACCATCTCAACGATGTCAGCCGAGACGTCCCGGACTTGGTCGTCGGGACCACCACCCGGTGGCTCGACAGCCCGGACGCACACACCGAAAAGCTTGTGCGACATGCACTTCGGACGGTGATCAAGAAGGGAAACCGGGACGCGCTCGAGCTGCTCGGGTTCGCTCCGGCCGACCTCGATGTGGACGGCCCCACCCTCGACGTCACGGAGCTGCCCATGGGCGGAGAAGTGGAGTTCACGGCCTCGATCCGCAACGTCGGCACCGAACCGGCCAAGGTTGCGATCGACTACATCGTGCATCACACCAAAGCCAACGGTGGGGTGACGGGGAAGACGTTCAAGCTGACGACGAGAACGATCACGCCCGGCGACAGCATCGATGTGCGGCGGCAGCATTCGTTCAAGCCGCTGACCACACGGAAGTACTACCCCGGCCCACACTCCATCGAGCTCCAGATCAACGGTGTGAGTTACGGTCGCGCGGAGTTCTCGCTCGGGGGCTAGCGGCGAGCGTCGGGCAGCTCACATGCAGCACCTCGGGTACGTCCGTACGGTCGAAGAGGTGCGCAAGAAGTGGCGGTGGCTGGCGGTGGTGCTCGGCATCGCCGTGCTCGTCGCAACTCCCTCGGTGATCTCGCGCTTGCCCGTCGACCCGTCCGACATCGGCGCGACCGAACTGCTCGAACAGGTCAAGTCCTCCACCGAGACGCCGTACTCGGGCTACGCCCAGGCGGTCGGCGGTGTCATCATTCCGGTGACCGAGGGGCTCGGCGGCCTGCCGGATCTGCTCGGCGACACCACCTCTCTGCGTGCCTGGTATCGCGCCCCGGACAGCTGGCGCGTCGACACCGTGCGTCTGGCCGGTGAGCGCGGTCTCTACCGGAGCCCGACGCGGCTGTGGAGATGGGACTACGAGCAGAACACGGCCGTGGTGACCCCGGTCCCCGAACCGAGCCTGCGCCTGCCACGCGAGGCCGACCTGCTCCCCCCGGAGCTGGGCCGGCGGTTGCTGAGCGAGGCGACCGCGGATGAGGTCACCCGGCTTCCGGCACGCCGGATCGCCGGTCGCGACGCCCCTGGCCTGAGGCTCGTCCCCAGCCAGCCGCAGAGCACCGTCACCGGAGTCGACGTCTGGGTCGACCCCGACAGCGGGCTCCCGCTGCAGGTCGACGTGCTGGGAGCCGGGGCCACCCGTCCGGTCGTCAGCACCGCGTTCCTCGACTTCTCCTCCGAGATTCCCGATGCCGACACCGTCCGTTTCGTTCCCCCGCCCGGTACCGACGTGCAGCAGCAGGACGGTGGCGACATCGCCTCGTTCGCCGACCGGCTCGACACCTCAGGCCTGCCGTCGACCCTGTCCGGCCTCGATCTGCGCCCCCGCGAAGGCCAGGGTTCGGTGGGAATCTACGGCCGCGGCGTGACCGAACTGTTCGCCGTTCCCCTGCCGCGACGCGCCGCGGGCGGACTCGTCGAACAGTTGCAGTCCGCCCCCGGGGCAATCGTCACCGACGACAGCGTCGCGGTGTCGCTCGGTCCACTCAACGTCCTCGTCACCGGACCCACCGACGACCGGCGTCGCTATCTGCTGTCCGGCACCGTCACCGCGGAAACCCTGACGACCGCCGCCCAACAGCTCGGAGGAGCAGCCACATGATCCGCACGACCGGCCTGACCAAGAGCTACGGATCGGTGCGGGCAGTCGACGGTGTCGACCTCGACGTGCGCGCCGGCGACATCTACGGCTTCGTGGGCGCAAACGGCTCCGGCAAGACGACGACCGTGCGGATGCTGCTCGGCCTGGTGCTGGCGACCTCCGGGCAGATACAGGTGCTCGGCGAGGAGATGCCCCGGCGACGCCGAAGCGTGCTGCCACGGGTGGGGGCGCTGATCGAGAACCCCGCCGCCTACCCCAACCTGTCCGGACGCAGAAACCTCACGCTGCTCGACGCGGCCGGTCCGGGTGGGTCCCGGCGGACCCGGAAAACCAGGGTCGGTGAAGCCCTCGAGCAGGTGGGCCTCGCCGGAGTGGGACGCAGACCGGTCAAGCAGTACTCGCTCGGCATGCGGCAGCGTCTCGGGCTGGCGGCGGCGCTGATGCGTACCCCCGAACTGCTGATCCTCGACGAGCCGACCAACGGACTCGACCCACAGGGAATCCTCGAGATTCGAGAGTTGCTGCTGGGCTTGCACTCTCAGGGCACCACGGTGTTCCTCTCCAGCCATCTGCTGGCCGAGGTGGAACAACTGTGCGACCGAGTGGGAGTGCTCGACCGAGGTCGACTCGTCCTACAGGACCAGCTGTCCTCGATGCAGCGGTCCACCGGCCGGGTGTCGGTGCGCACCGCCGATCCCGCTCACGCGGTCTCCGTGCTCTCCGGCGTCGAGGGGGCCACGGTGCTCGAACGTGTGGGTCAGCAACTCGTCGTCGAGCACCGGGACCCAGCCGAGCTGAACCGGCTCCTCGTCGAGGGAGGTGTCCGGGTGAGTGAGCTGAGCGAGCAGCGGATGAGCCTCGAACAGTCCGTGCTTGCTGTCACCGGGGCCAGTTCCGACAGAGTCGACGCCCCCGGCGCACTTCGAGACAGCGCCGTCCGGACCGAGGTGACCGCATGATCGGCGTCGAACTGCGCGCAATGCTGAGCCGACCCCGCACCTGGGTCGTCATCCTTCTGCTCAATCTGCTGCCGACCATCGTCGCGGGCCTCCTCGCCCTCACCGACGTCGGTCCGCGTCCCGGCGAAGGCCCCGCCTTCCTCTCTGCGGTGACCACCAACGGCCAGCTGTTTCCGCTCGCAGCTCTCGCCATCGTGCTCCCGCTGTTCCTGCCCGTCGCCGTGTCGGTGATCGCAGGCGATGCCGTCGCCGGGGAGGCCCAGGCCGGCACGCTGCGCTACCTGCTCGCCCGCCCGGTGGGACGAACCAAACTACTGGTGGCGAAGCTGGTCTCGGTTGCCGCCTTCGTGCTGCTGGCCGTCGTCGTCGTGGCCGTCATCGCATACTTCGTCGGCACGACGCTGTTCGACGTCACGACCCTGGGGGGCGTATCCAGCGTGTCCGGCACAGTGCTGACGGACGAACAGGTCGCCACGCGCACCGTCATCGCCGTGCTCTACGTGACCATGTCCATGCTCGGAGTCGCCGCCATGGGCCTGTTCCTGTCGACCCTGACCGACTCCCCGCTCGCCGCGACATTGGGCGCGTTGGCGTTCCTCATCGCGAGCTCGCTGCTGCTGACGCTGGACGCCGCCGACGCCATCGCGCCGTACCTGCCGACGCGATACTGGTTGGCTTTCGTCGACCTGTTCCGCGACCCGGTGCCGACGCGGGACCTGATGCGCGGCGTCGGTGTGCAGGGCGTCTACGTCGTCGTTCTTCTCGGCGCGGCGTGGGCGAACTTCACCACCAAGGACATCACGAGCTGAGACGGCTGCAATCGGCTGCGCCGAGCTGGGTGGTGGAGTCGCCGTCCAACTGGGCGGAGACCATCGCGCCGACCAGAGGATCGCGGGGCAGGTTCCCGTGATCGGCGGTCGAGTCCGCACACACGCTCTGGACAGGGATGTTGACGGCCCCGTCGAGTTCGGCCGACGTCGGCGGCGTCACCACCTGATCCAACTCGGTCCAGATCGACACCCACTGCGGACCCTCCGGGGTCTCGTCCCCGGAGTTCAGGGCGGCGAACACGGAACTGTCCGGGGCGAGCTGCTGACAGGCGGTCGCGCACTGGTCGGGCACGAACTGGGCCGCCAGAGCCGCCACCTGAGTGCCGTGGTGCGGGGAGCCGAGAGTGACGATGCGTCGGGCCTGCTCGGCACCGCCGAGGTCGGCGGCCCAGAGCCGGGCCACCACCCCACCGGCGGAATACCCGACGACGTCGACCGAAGTCGCTCCCGTCCGAGCCAGAGCCGCGTCGACGGCGTAGCGCAGGGTCTGCGCCTGCACGGTCAGATCGCCGACGCCACCGTCGGGCAGGGCCACCACTGTGGCGTCGCGGCCGTCCTCCCGTAGTTCGGCCGCGAGCACCTCCAGCGAGTCGGTGGATCCGCCGAACCCGGGGATCAGCAGCACCGGGCCGGGAACGGACTGGTCGACGCTCGCGACGGGGTCGTTCGCGGGGCGCGATGCGACGAAGGCCCCCACAGCCGCGACGACCGCGACCAATACGAGGGCCAATAAGACGAACACGAGACGGCGGCGAGCCGGGGCGAGGGAGGCGAACACTCTGTCCAGTGTGCCTGGCGATCACGCCTGATCGCGGACCACCGGAGGAACGAGCACGAACTTCCCCACGTGGTCCCTTTCCAGGAAGCGCTGCTGGGCGGCCGCGATCTGCTCGAGCGGAAACGACTCGGCCAACAGGGGACGAATCTCACCGGCTTCGATGTACGACACGAGGTTCGGAAACACGTCCTCGTCCCAGGCCGTGCAGCCGAGGAGCGTCAGGTCGTTCAGGTACATCGTCCGTAGATCCAACGCGACGGTGGGTCCTGCGATCGCACCCGAGGACACGTACGTTCCCCCGCGAACCAGGACGTCGAGCAAAGGACCGAAACCGTCGCCTGCGACGTTGTCGATCACCACATCGACGCTGCGCTTGCCGAGGGCGTCCACCACGTCGACATCACGCCCGTAGACCTCGTGGACGCCGAGTTCGCGGAGCTGGTCGTGCTTGGCCCGGCTCGCGACGCCGATCACGCGGGCGCCGCGTCGAGCGGCGAGTTGCACTGCGGCAGAACCGACTCCGCCCGACGCGCCGGTGATGAGCACTGTCGACCCTCGATGCACCCCCGCGCGAGCGATCATGTTCTCCGCCGTACCGTAGGCACACGGAATCGTCGCCAACTCCGCATCGGTCCACCCACAGTCGACCGGAAAGATCTCGCTCGCCGGAACGACGACGAACTGCGCGAACGCGCCGTCCATGTCCGAACCCAACCACCGCGTCTCGCCCGACGAGAAGCCGTCGACGCGCATGCACGATCGAACCAGGACACGGCTGCCGACGATGGATTCGTCCGTCCCCGGACTCGCACACACGAGACCGCAGCAGTCGGTGCCCTGAATCAACGGAAACGGCGTCGCGTCGTTCCACCCGCCGTCCGCGTACCAGCCCACGCGTGTGTTAATCTCGGTGTTGTTCATCCCCGCGGCCAACACTCGAACGAGCACCTCCCCGGGGCCCGGCACGGGTATCGGCACCTCGGACACGACGAGGTTGTCGTACCCACCGTTGCCGGTGGTGACGATGGCTGTCATCAGATCACCGCGGGTGCTATCGGTTCGCATGAAGTCATCCTGCAGGACCGACGCGACGAACAGGCCGATGCAGCGCTGGATCGACAACCAAAAAGGCCCCCGACGCGCTGGTGCGTATCGAGGGCCTGCTGGTGGAGCCGCCTAAGAGAATCGAACTCTTGACCTTTTCATTACGAGTGAAATGCTCTACCGACTGAGCTAAGGCGGCGTGCCTTTCGGCGTTGGTGAGTCTAACGGAGCATCACGTCGAAACGAAAATCGCCCTCCCTCGAGCGGCGAGGCGGGCTCGGCCCCTAACGCAGCACGTCGCCCAGCGTCGCCACCATCGCATAGATCGCGAACTTGGGTTTTGCATTGACTGCCAACGACTCTCGGCATTCGAGGATTGCCTCGATACTCTTCAGCAGCGCCTCGGGCGAGACGGCTTTTGCCATTCGCTCGACCTGCTCGGCCATGTCGGGATGGGTTGCCGTGGCGGTCGATCCGTACGAGCGAGCGAGCGCATCTCGATACAGGCCCACCAGATCCATCAGCGCGCGATCGAGTGAATCACGACCGGTTCTGGTGGCACGCGACTTCTGCCGCTTCTCGAGGTCCTTGAGCACTCCGGCCGAGCCACGCAGCGCACCCGCCGCACCCTTGCCGGTACCGCCTGCACCGAGAGCCGTCCGCAACTCCTCGGTCTCGGCCTCGTCGCGGGAGGCACTCATTTCCTTGGCCTCGTCCTCAGCGGCCTTCACCAGCTCCTCGGCCGCGAGGTACGCCTGATTGGGCCGGGCTGCAGCCGACGCCAGCGCCAGTGCACGTTTACGACGCGCCCGGGCGTCCTCGTCGGTGGCGAGACGGCGCGCTCTGCCCACGTGGCCGCCACTGATCGACGCGGCCCACTCTGCCGTCTCGGCGTCGAGCTTGTCGCGGGTCTGCAGGACCTGGGCGATCGCCGGCACCGTGGGTGTCACCAGCGAGACGTGCCGGCACCGCGAGCGCAGAGTCACCGAGATGTCCTGCGGATCGACCGACGGCGCACACAGAAGGAACACCGTCTTGGCCGGCGGCTCCTCGACGACCTTGAGCAGCACATTTCCGGCACCCTCGGTGAGCCGGTCGGCGTCCTCGACGACCACCACCTGCCACAGGCCAGTGCTGGGCCGACGCGAGGCGATGGAGACGATGTCGCGCATCTCCTTGGTGCTGATGCTCAATCCCTCGGGTACGACGCGTCGCACATCGCCGTGGGTACCGGCCATGGTCGTCGAGCAGGCCTGGCAGTGCCCGCACCCGGGAGTGCCCTCGGTGGTGCACTGCAATGCCGCAGCGAAGCACAGGGCAGCGATGGAACGTCCGGATCCGGGCGGGCCGGTGAACAGCCACGAATGCGTCATCGCCGACGAGTCGACACCGGTGCGAGCCGCCACCGCTGCCGCCGTCAGATCGGCCTCGACATCTTCCTGACCGACCAATCGATCGAACACACCCGCCATGCACGCAACCCTAGTGGTTGGGACCGACTACCCCCCGCCGCACTGTTCCCGAGCAGCGCCGAACTCGAAGTTATGGACGTAATCGTTGCCGAATCCATCCACAACTTCGAGCTCGCGAGCTATTCGCTGTCGGTCTTCTTGGCCGGAGCCTTCTTGACCGGTGCCTTCTTCGCAGCAGTGGTCTTGGTGGCCGTCTTCCTCGCAGCAGCTTTCTTGGCCGGAGCCTTCTTCGCAGCGGCCTTCTTCGCCGGTGCCTTCTTGGCCGCCGCCTTCTTCGCCGGTGCCTTCTTCTTCACCGGTCCGCGAGCGCGCCTGTCCGCCAACAACTCCGACGCGCGATCGTCGGTGATCGACTCCACGTCATCGTCCTTGCGCAGGCTGGCGTTTGTCTCACCGTCGGTGACGTAAGGCCCGAAGCGACCGTCCTTGATCACCATCGGCTTCTCACTGATCGGGTCGACGCCCATCTCGCGTAGCGGCGGCTTGGCTTCACCCTGACGACCGCGACGCTTGGGCTCGGCGTAGATCTTGAGCGCCTCTTCCAGCGTGACGGTGAACATCTGATCCTCGTCGGCGAGCGAGCGAGAGTCGGTGCCCTTCTTCAGATACGGGCCGTAGCGACCGTTCTGCGCGAGGATCTCTTCCTTGGACTCCGGATCGACTCCGACGACACGCGGCAGCGACAGCAGCTTGAGTGCATCGTCGAGCGTGATGGTCGCCAGATCCATGGACTTGAGCAGAGAACCGGTGCGCGGCTTGGGGCCGGTCGCCTTCTTCGCAGCCGCCTTCTTGGCCGGAGCTTTCTTGGCCGCCGCCTTCTTCACCGCGGTCTTGACGCCACCGCCACCGTCACCGTCGTTGCCGGACGGCACCGGGACGATATCGGGCTCGGGGGGCGTGGGTTCGGGTTCCGGCTCGGGCAGGATTTCGGTGACGTAGGGACCGAAACGGCCTTCCTTCGCGACGATGTCGTGACCGGTCAGCGGATCGACACCCAGCTTGCGCCCCTCTTGCGGTGTGGCGAACAGCTTTTCGGCGAAGTCGATCGTCAACTCGTCCGGCGGAAGATCGTCGGGCAGGTTGGCGCGCTGGCTGATCGGATCGCCGTCGGGATCGTCGTCGCTGACGACCATGCGCTCGAGATACGGACCGTAACGGCCCACGCGCACATGGATTTCGCGACCCTCGGAGTCGTCGAACAGACGGATGGAGTTGATGGTGCGGGCGTCGATCTCTTCGAGATTCTGGCCGACCATCTTCTTCAGTCCACCGGAGCGAGCCACCGAACCCTCGGCACCGGTGTCGCCGCCGAAGTAGAAGCTCTGCAGCCAATTGCCGCGTCGCTCACGGCCTCCCGCGATGGCGTCGAGGTCGTCCTCCATGCCTGCGGTGAAGTCGAAGTCCACCAGACGCCCGAAGTGCGCCTCCAACAACGCAACCCCCGAGAACGCCACCCACGACGGCACCAGCGCACTGCCGCGCTTGTAGACGTAACCGCGGTCGAGAATGGTCTTGATGATCGACGAATACGTCGACGGCCGACCGATGCCCAGTTCCTCGAGCGTCTTGATGAGCGACGCCTCGGTGAAACGCGCGGGCGGGTTGGTGGTGTGACCGTCGGGATCGAGCTGGGTGGCGGTGACGGCCTGACCCTGAACCAGTGCGGGCAAACGCGATTCGGCATCGTCGGACTGTCCGCCGGCCTGATCGTCGACGCTCTCCACGTAGGCCTTGAGGAAGCCGGCGAACGTGATGGTGCGACCCGAAGCGGAGAAGGTGCACTCCTCGCCGGTGCCGGCTGTTCCGGTGATGCGCAGTGTCAGCGTGGTGCCGCGAACGTCGGCCATCTGCGACGCGACCGTGCGCTGCCAGATCAGTTCGTAAAGGCGGAATTCGTCGGTCTGCAGGGCCGAGTGCAGCTGACCGGGCGTCTGGAAGACATCACCGGACGGGCGGATGGCCTCGTGGGCCTCCTGCGCGTTCTTGACCTTGCGGGTGTACTGACGCGGCGTCGGATGAACGTACTCCGGTCCGTAGAGCTCGGTCGCCTGCGTGCGCGCCGCCGAGATCGCCGACGCGGACAGCGTCGTCGAGTCGGTACGCATGTAGGTGATGTAGCCGTTCTCGTACAACCGCTGCGCGACGCGCATGGTGCGCTCGGAGCTGAAGCGCAACTTGCGTGCGGCTTCCTGCTGGAGCGTCGACGTCATGAACGGCGGGTACGGCTTGCGGGTGTACGGCTTGTCCTCCGCGGACGCGACCGTCAGGTCGACGCCTTCGAGAGCCTCGGCGAGGCGTCGGGCACGGGGTTCGTCCAGAACGGTCACCGCGTCGGACTTGAGCTTGCCGTCGGCCCCGAAGTCGCGACCGGCGGCGACGCGATTGCCGTCGACATTGACCAGCCGGGCACCGAAACTACGCGGGGTCGCCTCGGCACCGGCATCGAGTGTGGCGGAGATATCCCAGTACTCGGCGCTACGGAATGCCATCCGCTCGCGCTCACGCTGGACGACGATGCGGGTGGCGACGGACTGCACTCGGCCTGCCGAGAGCTTCGGCATGACCTTCTTCCACAGCACCGGGCTGACCTCGTAGCCGTAGAGACGGTCGAGGATACGACGGGTCTCCTGGGCGTCGACGAGGTCTTGATCGAGGTCACGGGTATCGGCGGCGGCAGCCAGAATGGCCGGCTTGGTGATCTCGTGGAACACCATGCGTCGAACCGGGATCTTGGGGTTCAGGGTCTCGAGGAGATGCCAGGCGATGGCCTCACCCTCGCGGTCGGGGTCAGTGGCGAGATAGAGCTCGTCGGCGTCCTTGAGCAGGCTCTTGAGCTCTGCGACCTTGCCCTTCTTCTCGGGCGAGACGACGTACAGGGCCTCGAAGTCGTGGTCGACGTCCACGCCGAGACGTGCCCATGGCTCACCCTTGTACTTGGCGGGAACGTCCGCGGCACCGCGGGGAAGGTCGCGAATATGGCCGACGGAGGCCTCGACGACGTAGTTGCTCCCGAGGTACGGGGCGATCTTCTTTGCCTTGGTCGGAGACTCGACGATGACCAGACGACGTGGCTCGGCGGAGCTGTCCCCCGTGCCGTTGTTACGTGCTGCCACCTTGCTGCCGAACCTTCCCTAGTGCGTTTTCACAGGCAGATTTGCCTGTCCCACTACTAACAGACTGACATACGTCGGCCAAATACTCGCAGATCAGTCACAGATCGGCCTACTCGGCGTGGGGCCAATTGGTACGTGCGTCCACGTTCTGTGGAGCCTCGCCGACGTTCTCGGTGAGCCGCAGCAGCCGGCGTCGACCGGTGATTCGGAGGCCCGGATTGGACCCACGCGTGCCGATGAGCGTCGGCGCGATGCCTGCGCGCATCAACGACTGAGCGAGAACGGCGTGAGTTTCCGGCGCGTGGGGATCCAGACCGAGCACGTACCGCTCCCCCTCCGCCTCGGGACGACCCGACGCGAGCACCCAGGCGCGCAGTTCGCGAGAACCCGGTACCCAACCGGGCGGGACGGCCTTGACGGCGCCCTTGGTCCACAGAGACGCCAATGCAGACAGTTCGGGCACCGACGCGGTACGCACCAGAGGCCTGTCCTCCTCCGATCGACCGAGCTCCGGCGTCAGACCGCATTGCTCGATGAGTTCGGCGATGGCATCCGCGCGCCACTGAGCGTCGACCACGACGGAAATTCGGGCCGCACCCGCCGAAGTGACGACATGGCCGGTGGCAGCCAGCAACCCACTGAGATCGGTCACCGCGGGCGGCAACGACTCGGCGGAGAAGAAGGACAGCTGGTTCACAGCATGGACATTAGGACATCGACGCCCGCGCTCACGGCTTTCGGCGCTCCCCGGTGGTTCGTGGAAACGAAACATCCCCCTTTTCGATCGGCCTTGTAGGACCGATGAAAAGGGGGATGACGGTTCTCGACTCCAAAGAGAAGAGAATCAGACTGCGCGAACGCCCGTGGCCTGAGGACCCTTGGTGCCCTGGCCGACCTCGAACTCGACGCGCTGGTTCTCCTCGAGGGTGCGGAAGCCGCTGCCCTGAATCTCGGAGTAATGAACGAAGACGTCAGCGGAGCCATCTTCTGGTGCGATGAATCCAAAGCCCTTTTCGGCGTTGAACCACTTCACAGTTCCCTGTGCCATGCTTTTCCTTCTCTTTCTAACACCGGATTCGATGGAGCGCACTTTCGGTCCATCGGGCCGGTTCCGACCGCTGCACTTTCTACGAATCCCCCTCAGGATTCCCCCTGACGGACGAGCTCTTCCAGTACCGCGCCCGCAACATTAGATCCTGCGAGCGTAGAACGAACACAGAAGCTGCGACCGCGTCAAGTGAACCATGAACTCCGCGTTCGCAACAGTCGAAAGTCGACCGTTTTCGAACATTTTGTCCGTGTTGTAGAAACGGACAACATCCGACAAGCGAATTGCTGCTCCCACCAGGGCGCGAAGGAGCTGAGCAGGTCCCCGCTAGCATGGGGTTGTCGCGAACAGCCCGACGGCGCTTGTAGATCGAACGAATGCATGGAGGCCCGTGACCGAGAAGAATCCGCTGGGCGGTGCGGATGCCGGGAGCTACGGGCAGCGGTTGCTGGATCGAGTATCGGCGGGATCGCCTGCGAGCGAGAGCCCGTTGACCCACGTCGCCGAACTGCCGGCACGCGCCTCCCAGTTCTCCTCCTGGCCGTCGTGGGTGGGCCCGGAAGTGGTGCAGGTGATCACCTCTCGTGGGATCTCACAACCCTGGACGCATCAGGCACGTGCGGCGACACTCGCCGCCGAGGGCAGTCATGTGGTGCTCTCGACCAGCACCGCGTCGGGTAAGTCGCTGGCGTATCAACTCCCCATCCTCACGACGCTGTCCGCCGACGCCCGGGCCACCGCGCTGTATCTGGCCCCCACCAAGGCCCTCGGTGCCGATCAGCTGCGCACCACGATCTCGATCACCGACGAGTTGCGTTCGGTGTCAGACGAACTCGCCGAGGTGTTCCCGAGTGCGTACGACGGCGATACACCGATCGAGATTCGTCAGTGGGCCCGCGCGAATGCGCGCTGGATCTTCACCAATCCCGACATGCTGCATCTCGGCATCCTCGGCTCGCATGAGCGGGGGTCGCGATTCCTCCGCAACCTCCGCTACGTGGTGGTGGACGAATGCCATTACTACCGTGGCGTTTTCGGATCCAATGTCGCGCTCGTGCTCCGCAGGCTACGACGCCTGTGCGCACGGTACGGAGCATCGCCGGTGTTCGTTCTCGCCAGTGCCACGACCTCCGAACCGGGGCGGGCCGCGAGCCGCCTCATCGGCGCGCCGTGCGCGGAAGTCACCGAAGACGGATCCCCGCACGGAGCCCGCACCGTCGCCCTGTGGGAACCACCGCTGCTGAAAGAAATCACCGGCGAAAACGGCGCTCCGGTCAGGAAATCCGCAGGTGCGGAAGCGTCGCGCATCATGGCCGACCTCCTGGTGGAGGGCGCGCGAACTCTGGCATTCGTGCGGTCCCGGCGCGGAGCCGAGGTGACCGCGCTGGGGACCCAGAGAATTCTCGCCGACGTCGATCCGCAATTGATACGACGCGTCGCCGCCTATCGCGCAGGGTATTTGGCCGAGGATCGGCGCAAACTCGAATCCGATCTGTCCGACGGCACGTTGCTCGGCGTCGCCACCACCAATGCGCTCGAACTGGGCGTCGACATCGCCGGTTTGGACGCGGTGATCGTCGCCGGCTTTCCCGGCACCGTCGCGTCGTTCTGGCAGCAGGGCGGCCGGGCCGGTCGACGCGGGGAGGGCTCATTGTTGGTGCTCGTTGCGCGCGACGATCCACTCGACACATATCTGGTGCATCACCCGGCGGCTCTGTTGGACAAGCCCGTCGAGGCCACCGTCACCGACCCCACCAACCCGTACATCCTGGCTCCGCAATTGCTCTGCGCTGCAGTCGAACTACCGATCACCCTCGTCGAGGCCGAGGAGCTGAGCGCGGAATCGGTGCTCGAGGAACTCGAACTGAAAGGCTATGTGCGCAAGCGTCCGCACGGGTGGTTCATCACTCCCGAGGGGCAGCAGTTGTCGCCGCACGGTGCGGTGAACATTCGCGGCGGCACCGGGATGCAGGTGGCCATCGTCGACGGCGAGTCCGGTCGCATGCTCGGCACCGTCGACGGCGGCAGAGCGCCCGCCACCGCCCACCCGGGTGCCGTCCACATTCACCAGGGTGAGTCGTTCGTGGTCGACGACCTCGATCTCGATGCCGGCCTCGCACTGGTGCACGCCGAGCAGCCCGAGTGGAACACCTCGGCCCGCGAGATCACCGACATCTCGATCACCGCGGTGCACGAATCCGTCGACTACGGCGAAGTACGCGTCGCACTGGTGCAGGTCAACGTCACCCATCAGGTCGTCGGATATCTGCGACGCCTCCTCTCCGGCGAGGTGCTCGACTCCATCGAACTCGACATGCCCGCACAGACACTCGACACCAGAGCCGTCATGTACACCATCACCCCGGAGTTACTCGAGCACAGCGGAGTTCCGTACGAACGATTCCCCGGATCACTGCACGCGGCCGAGCACGCCGCCATCGGGCTGCTGCCCCTGGTGGCGACGTGCGATCGCTGGGACATCGGCGGAGTGTCGACGGCTCTGCACCCCGACACCGGCCTGCCTACGGTGTTCGTCTACGACGGATACGACGGCGGAGCAGGCTTCGCCGACCGCGGTCACGTGGCCATCGCCGACTGGCTCACGGCCACGAAAGACGCCATCGTCTCGTGCGAATGCCAAACAGGTTGCCCCTCCTGTGTGCAATCACCCAAATGCGGAAACGGCAACGATCCATTGGACAAAGACGGTGCTGTTCGAGTGTTGACGGCGGTACTGGCGGCCATCACTCGGGAGGGTTGAGTCCGGGGATTCCGATTGAGCGCCGGTCCAGTGATGGTCCAGCGCCGGTCCAGTGCCGGTCCAGCGATGGGCGCAAACGCGCGCGCATTCGCTGAACGCGTGCAAAATCGGCTGCTGAACGGGGCTATATCGCGCGCACCTGACAAACGCGCGCGCATTCGCGGTCGCTGGGCGCAAGGCGCGAACTCACGGACGCACAGCGGAATCCGTTACCTGCACAACGACATTCGTAGATCCGCGGGTACGCGAACCTGCGACAGCCGATGCTACGTCGGTTCCGGGCTGTTGCGAATGGACAGGGCCGCAGCGGACGACCGGATGTGTTGTTCGGCCGACTTCATTGCGAGCTCTGCGTCACCGGCTTCGACGGCCGCCAGAATCTGCCGGTGTTCGGTATTCAGCTTGTCGGCCAACGAGTCCCAATCCTCGATCTCCAACAGCGCGGCGAGGATGGGCGCACGCATCGACTCCCGGATTGCTGCGGTGAGGGACGCGACGAAGTCGTTACCCGAGGCCTCGGCCAAGGCGATGTGAAAGTTCGTGTCGGCGTCGTTGAAGACCTCTCGGGTGACACCCCGCGCTGCCATGATTTCCACGGCGGCCCTCGCCTGCGCAAGCTTGTTCTGATCGGGGGCCACCGCGGCAAGGTGAACACTTGCCCGCTCGAGCGCAACTCGCGTGCTGATCAAGTCATCGATCCGAAAGTTGGTCAGCGCGACGTGCAGGCGAAGGAGACGTGTGAGTGCCGGCCGCGGCAGTGCCGCAACGAAGGTGCCGGCTCCGGGACCGGAACCCGGTGACGACCGCAGAATTCCACTGCTCTCGAGGACGCGCACGGCTTCACGGACCCCAGCCCGGCTGACGTCGAGCTGAGCTGCGAACTCCCGCTCGGGCGGCAGCGGATCCCCGACGCGGAGATCACCAGCCATGATGCGCTCCTCGATTGCGTCGATGACCAGCTCGTGCGCGCGGGCGCGCCGGACCGGCTTCCACGAAAGCGTTTCGTTATGCGTCCGTCCAGCGTCGTCTGCCATATCGGTCATCCAACCAGAAGAAGGTCTGTGGCCTCAGCCTCTTGACCCCATTGAGTGTGATCCATATCATTCTCTGTGTGGTCAGACCTCACACACCTTGAAGGTCTTGAATGGAGTAGCTGTGTACACACCCGATCTCGCACCGCTCGCGGACAGCATGGGATTGTCCGCAGCGGTGGCTTGCCTGCCGCTGTTGACGGTCTTCGTCACGCTCGGACTTCTTCGGTGGAAAGCCCACTTCGCCGGTCTGGCCGGGCTCGTCGTCGCATTGGCGGTGGCGGTTCTGGCCTACGACATGCCGGCGAACCTGGCCGGGCTGTCGGCAACACAAGGCTTCGCCTTCGGGTTGTTTCCCATCGTGTGGATCGTGATCTGTGCGATCTGGTTGTACGAGTTGACCGTGACGAGCGGACGGTTCGACGACTCGCGCCGCATCATCGATGCCATCTCCGACGATCCGCGTATCCAGGCGATCATCATCGCGTTCGGCTTCGGCGGGCTACTCGAAGCCCTCGCCGGATTCGGTGCTCCCGTCGCCATCACCGGTGTCATGCTTCTGGCCATCGGTTTCGCTCCGATGCGCGCAGCCGTCGTCGTGTTGCTCGCCAACACCGCGCCGGTTGCCTTCGGTGCCATCGGCATTCCGATCCTCACCGCCGGAAACTTGACGGGAATCGACTACCACGAGATCGGCGCGTACGTGGGTCACCAGACCCCGTTCATCGCCCTGTTCGTACCGCTGTTCATCGCGTTCCTCACCGATGGTCGACGCGGCGTCGCCCAGACGTGGCCGGTCGCCCTGGCCGTCGGTGTCGTGTTCGCCGTCGCGCAGTGGGTCAGCGCAACCTGGATCTCGGTCGAGCTGACCGACATCATCGCCTCGCTCGCTGGCATCGCCGCAGCAGTCGTGGTTCTGCGGTTCTGGAAGCCGACCGGATCCGACGCGGCCCGCGAACGCATCCTCCTGGCCCGGGATGCCGACCTCGATTCGGGAAGCTCCGGCAGTGCTCCGATCACGCCTGCGCCGGTCGCCACCCGCACCATCCAGGCCGCGCCGCTGACGACCCAACGAGTGTGGCTTGCACTGTTCCCATACCTTCTCGTCATCGCGGTGTTCTCGGTGGCCAAACTATGGTCCCCGGTCGCCAGGTTCCTCGCCTCGACCGACATCGCCGTACCGTGGCCCGGTCTCGACGGCAACATCCTCACCGCCGCCGGTTCCCCCGCAACCACCACCATCTACAAGTTCACCTGGCTGTCCACGCCGGGAACACTGCTCCTGATCTGCGGTGTCATCGTCGCCGCCGTCTACCGCGTCAGCGCTCCCGACGCCGCCCGGCTGTTCGGAAGCACTCTGATCAAACTCCGATTCTCCGCACTCACGGTGGGCGCGGTTCTGGCGCTCGCCTACGTGATGAACCAGTCGGGGCAGACCATCACCATCGGAACCTGGATTGCCGGCACCGGCGCATTCTTCGCCTACCTCTCCCCGATTCTCGGGTGGCTGGGAACCGCGGTCACCGGCTCGGACACCAGCGCGAACGCGTTGTTCGCGACGCTGCAGCAGACTGCAGCGATCAACGCCGGCATCGACCCCACCCTGCTGGTCGCCGCCAACACCTCGGGTGGTGTGGTGGGAAAGATGATCAGCCCGCAGAATCTCGCCATCGCTGCTTCCGCGGTGGGGTTGGTCGGGCGGGAGTCCGAGATTTTCCGACAAGTCATCGGGTGGAGCCTCGGCCTGCTGCTTGCCATCTGTCTCCTGGTCGGACTCCAGAGTTCGGTACTGGCCTGGATGCTCCCCTGACCCGTCGTCCCCACCACTCGCCGTAATACTGCACAGAATCGAGACCATGACATGCCCATCACCCGGCAGATGCCCAAAGCTACCGACCTGCGCGAGGTCCTCTCGTTCAAAAAGCCCGATCTGAACCTGCGTCGACGACGCCTCAGCGCCGCACTCACCATCGACGATCTCCGCACCATCGCCCGACGCCGCACCCCACGCGCTGCATTCGACTACACCGACGGTGCCGCCGACGCCGAGATCTCGCTCTCCCGGGCTCGTCAGGCCTTCCGTGACGTCGAATTCCATCCCTCGATCCTGCGGGACGTCTCTCACGTCGACACCTCGACGACGGTGTTCGGCGGGCCGTCCGCGCTGCCGTTCGGCATCGCTCCGACGGGATTCACCCGCCTGATGCAGACCGAGGGCGAATACGCCGGTTCTGCCGCAGCCGGAGCTGCCGGAATCCCGTTCTGCCTCTCGACCCTGGGCACCACGTCGATCGAGGACGTCAAGGCCACCAACCCGAACGGACGAAACTGGTTCCAGCTCTACGTCATGCGCAACCGCGACATCTCGTTCGGGCTGGTCGAACGCGCCGCGAAGGCAGGCTTCGACACCCTCCTGTTCACGGTCGACACGCCAGTCGCCGGATCACGACTGCGCGACAAGCGCAACGGATTCTCCATCCCGCCGCAGTTGACCGCGTCGACGATCGCCAACGCCATCCCGCGGCCCTGGTGGTGGTGGGACTTCCTCACCACGGCCAAGCTCGAGTTCGCATCGCTGTCCTCCACCGGCGGCACGGTAGGAGAGCTGCTGAATTCAGCGATGGATCCATCGATCTCGTTCGAGGATCTCGACGTCATCCGGGAGATCTGGCCCGGCAAGCTGGTCGTCAAAGGTGTTCAATCGGTGGCGGATTCGGTCCGTCTCGCCGAACTGGGAGTCGACGGAATCATCCTGTCCAATCACGGAGGCCGACAACTCGATCGGGCCCCCGTTCCCTTCCACCTGCTGCCTCAGGTGGTGAGCGAAGTCGGCTCCGACTTCGAGGTAGCCGTCGACACCGGCATCATGCACGGTGCCGATATCGTCGCCTCCATCGCGATGGGAGCGTCGTTCACCCTCGTCGGACGCGCGTACCTGTACGGCCTGATGGCCGGAGGGCGAGCCGGCGTCGACCGCATGATCGAGATCCTGCGCGAAGAGATAGTCCGCACCATGCAACTGCTGCAGGTCAATTCACTCGCGGAATTGACCCCGGAGCACGTCACTCAACTCACTCGATTCGCTCCTCTACAGTCCGGGGCACGCACCTTCACACCACACTGACCGCTGTAGGCCAGGGTTCGTGGCCTGGGTTCGACGCAAACGCGCGCGCATTCGCTGAACGCTCGCGAAATCGCTGGCCAGACGAGGCGAATCCCCGCGCACCTGACCAACGCGCGCGCATTTGCGAATTCGGCCAGCGGGCGAGGCGGACCGGGGCGGGCAAGCGGGCCGACCCGCCCGTCACCCCGGACCCGCCCGCGCCGAGGCGATGGCGTCGGACATTCCGAAGCGACCGAGGAACACCGGTTGGCCCACCGTCACGATCACGTCCCAGTCGGCGATCGTGCACTCTCGCAACACGGTCCCCATTCGCCCCGCCAAACCCCGCGCCGTCTCACACGCATCCGCCATCCCACGATCGAGAGACCCGGCACCGGCCAACGCAGCGAGGTCGGCCGCCGACTGTGCCTGATGACGCGCACCCACCGCCGAGCCGACGTGAATCACCATCACCACGACAACGATCAAGGCCGACATCGCCAGCGCCGCCAACACCGTCGCGCCACCTTCGTCATCACGCAGCACCCTCCCGAAAGCGAGCCTCATTCCGCGGCAATCGGTTCCGCAGCAGCAACCGCCTCAGCAGACAACGTCAACCCAGGCAGCGGACTCGCCACTTCCACCCGCGCGACGAAGAACTCCCCGTCCTCGGTCACCGTGATGCGAGCCCCCTCCGGCGCGACCCTCTCCCCCACCGAGACAGCCCGGTTCGTATCCCCTCTGGCCGCCAACCGCGCTGCCTCCCTGGCCGCATCGACGCAGCCGATGTGCATCGTCACCGACACAATCGCCCCGATACACACCACGATCACCGCGACGATGGACGCGATCGCGAACGCCGCCTCCACCGTCACGGCACCGTCGTCATCGGTCAGGCTCAGACGGCTGTGTTCAGCGCTCGATCGATGATCCCCGTCAACGCCGTGACGATGCTGTCGCCGGTCACCACCGTGTACAGCACCGCCCCGAACGCCGCGGCCGCGATGGTCCCGATCGCGTACTCCGCGGTCGACATGCCATCGTCCTCCACTCCGAACAGAACGATTCGAGTCTTCAACTCCTGCAGTGCGTTCTCGATCATCTCGATTCCCCTCCCTGATCTCCGACGCGGCATCTCCGCATCGGAATTCTGTGTGCGCGGCGGTCACAGCAGACCGCCGCCCAGTACGTTGCCCGCCAGGCCGATCACCACGGGGATGATGCCGAGGCAGATGAAGGCCGGCAGAAAGCACAGACCCAACGGCCCGCTGATCAGCACACCCGCGCGTTCGGCCGCAGCGGCCGACGCGTCCTCGGCGCGAGTTCGTTGTGTCGCAGCGAGTTCCGTCATCGCCGACGCCATGGACGACCCGGCCCGGGCAGATCGGCGGGCCATCCTGGCCAGCGCCTCGGTCTCGGGATCCTGCGCGACGGCGTCCCACGCGGTCGCGGCGTCGGCACCGAGTTCGAGAAGATCGGCTGCCTTGCGGAGCGCGATACCGAACGAGGTCGGAGCGGAATGTGCTGCTGCCGCAGCGGCGGTCGATATCGGCAAGCCCGACCGCAGACAGGCGGCGAGCAGATCGAAGGTCGTGGCCACCGCGAGCGGGTCGGGTGTCGGCGTATCGACGGTGTCGGTGTCCGCCAGGCGCTCGGATGCCAGCCTGTGCAACCCACCCGAGACCGAGGGCAGCGTGATCGATGCCGTGGCCAGACACAGAACCGCCACCCACATCACGTCGTCACCTTGCCGGTGATCGCATCGGTCCACAGCAGGCCCGCACAGCCCAGCGCCGTGCCGATGAGCAGCAGCATTCCGCCGAGCCCACCGCCGAGCAGAATGTGCAGTGGATCGGCTCCCATCAGCTGACCGAGCGCGACTCCGAGAATCGGTAGACCGGCCAGCACCAGCGCGGTGGCACGGGCACCGGCGAGCGATGCGTCGGTTCGTTCGCGAAACCGTCGGCGTCCCAGCATGTCCTCGCGGACGGCGTCGAGCAGTTCGGCGAGCGCGAGCCCGTGCTCGTCTGCCACTCTCCACGCGGCGGCCAGCCGGCCGAGCTCGGCGTCCAACAACGAATCGGACGAGGCGATACCGTCCGCAGCCATGCCGCCCAGTCGGGAGCGCGATGCCGCACCGCGCAGTGCCGTCGACGCGATGCCGCCGCACTCGTCCGCCGCGACCGCGCTGGCCGTGGCCGGATGGGATCCGACGCGCAGCTCGCCGATGACCACCTCGACTCCGGTTGCGAGCCAGTTCAATTCGTCGGCACGCCGGTCACGTTCGAGTCGCCGGCGATTACGACGCCATCCGGTACCGCCCGCCACCGCTGCTGCGCTCACGGCCCAGATTCCGCCGAACCACCACGCCGCCCCTGCCGCAAACAGAACGCAGCATGCCGGCATCAGCCATCGCGGCGCGGACGAAGCCGCCCGTTCTTCACCAGGCAGCCGACGGAAACTACTCGGCCACAGGGCAACCGCGAGGGCGAGGACCATCACCGCCGCCGTCATCGGGCGTCACCGCAACGGCGGTCGAGCAGTTCGAGGAGCCGACCTTCGCCCGGCGTCGCGTCGGCAGTCACCGACCAGGCCGCCGCGATGTGCACTCGCCCGGCGCGATCGACGTCGACCACTCCGATCTCACGTAGTCGTCGAGTACCGTCGGAACTGCGGTGGACGTGCAACACCACTTGGACCGCAGCGGCGAGTTGGCTGTGCAACGCGTCTCGGCCCATTCCGCCCAGTGCCGCAAGGGCTTCGAGTCTGGCCGGTACCTCGGCCGGGGAGTTCGCGTGAATGGTTCCGGCTCCGCCGTCGTGACCTGTATTGAGAGCCGTCATCAAGTCGATGACCTCGGCCCCGCGCACTTCACCGACCACGAGCCGGTCCGGTCGCATTCGCAGAGCCTGACGCACCAGCTGCCGCACCGATACTTCACCCACGCCTTCGACATTGGGCGCGCGGGCTACCAGCCGGACCACGTGCGGATGTGCCGGGGCCAACTCGGCGGCATCCTCGACGCAGACGATCCGTTCGGCCGGATCCACCTCGCCCAACAGGGCGGCCAAGAGTGTGGTTTTTCCAGCGCCGGTACCGCCGACGACGAGAAATGCCAGGCGGCCGAATACGATTCGACGCAGCAGCTCGTACCCGTCTTCGGTCACGGCTCCCGATGCACGGAGCGCAGCTAGTCCCTGCGTCGCGGGTCGCAACACCCGAAGCGACACACACGTTCCTCCGCTCGCCACCGGTGCCAGCACCGCGTGCAGGCGGACTCCGAAGGCCCCCTGCCCGACGCCCGGCAATCGACCGTCGACCCAGGGCTGCGCGTCGTCCAAACGGCGGCCGGCCGACAACGCGAGTCGCTGCGCCAAACGACGTACGGCAGCCTCGTCGGCGAATCGGATGCCGGTGCGCTCGAGTCCGCGACCACGATCGATCCACACCTGATCCGGTGCGGTGACCAGCACATCGGTCACTCCGGGCTCGGACAGCAGCGGCTCCAACGGCCCCGCACCGGTCAGCTCGGTCTGCAGAACACGAAGGGCCGCAAGCATATCGGTGTCGCCGATCACCCCGCCTGCTTCCGCTCGTATGGCCGCGGCGACGGTCGCGGGAACCGGAGCATCGGCCGATGCCGCCAGGCGATCACGGACGCGGTCGAGCAGATCCGCGGTGACGACGGCGCTCATGCCGCCCACCGCTGACCACCGGGCTTGTGCGCGAACGTATCGAGCACAGCGTCGGCTGCCGCGGCCAGCGGCGAACGTCGGCCCAGCACCAGTCCTCCTCGTTCGAGGCGCTCGGCCAACGCGGGCTCGGCGCGCATCGACGTCAACAGAGGAAGCCCGAGGGCGACGGCGATGTCGTCTGCCCTCAGCCCACCCGGCGCAGGCCCACGAACGACCAGGCCGACGTTGGCGTTTCGATCCACCACCTCCGCTGCCACCGCCTCAGCCGACGTCACGGCTCGCAGTTCGGCCGGTAGTACCACCACGACGAGATCCGCCGCGGCGTACAGAGCGTCGGAGACGTCGCTCGGATGGCGCGGAGCGTCGCACACCACCAGATCTCCCGCTGCGCGTCCTGCATCGACCACAGCCGCCACTGCAACGGCCGAGAGTCCGATACCCCGGTCCTGGGATCGGCCGAGCGCCAGCACCGACAACCCGCCGCGGGAAGGCAGCGCCCCGTGCAGAGCGTCGCCGGAGACTCGGCCGCCTTCGACGACCAAGCCGGACCATCGCAGACCCGGAGCGTTCTCCCAGCCGAGTAACAGGTCGAGGCCGCTGCCGTACCGATCACCCTCGACGAGGAGGGCACGCCGGTCCGAGCGGCTGCTGCGGAGTCCGAGTGCGGCAGCGAATGTCGATGCGCCCCCGCCGCCGCGAGCGCCGACCACGGCGATCACTCCACCATCTCCCGACGGCACCGAGACGGGTTCGCCGAGTATGCGCACGAGTGCGTCTTCGTCCTGCGGCAGGGAGAGCACATGCTCGGCACCGAGCGATGTGGCGATGCGCCAGTCGTCGAGTGTCGGTTGCTCGTCCGTGACCAGAATGACGCCCGAGCGTCGCGAAAATCCGGACGCCAATGCCGTCTCTGCGGACTCGAAATCGACCAAAATTGTTCCGGGTCGGTCCCACATCGACCGTGCCGAACCGATACCGACCAGTAAGTTCTGCTCTTCCACAACACAATCCGCGGCCGCGGCTATTCGATAGACGTCCTCGCGGAGTCCGCGAAGTTCGATCGACATCGCCACAGTCGGGTGCGCGATTCGCTGTCGCGGGTCCGTTTCCATGCGCCAAGCCTGCGTGAGAATCTGCTCGAGGTGCGCGCGACTTGGGGAAATGTGGATAGATCGGGGCCTGTGGATGAATACCGGTACTGCTGTACCAGTTTTCGACCCGACCCGGAAAAGAGGACGACCCTCGCCAGGGGGGGAGGAGGCGAGGGTCGTCTGGTTCAGCCCCGGGGGGTCGGGCTGAACACCGCCCGGAATTAACCGGGCTCATAACAAATACTACACCCGTGGACTTCCTTGTTTGCAAGTTCAACCGTCGCTTTTTCTCGACGGTTTCGGACCGAGTCCACCAGTGGCACCGCGCAACATCCACCGGTCACCACCGGCCACTATGGTGACAAACGTGACCCAGAGCGCGAGCACCGACGACGCCCCGGCCGGCCGACGCGCAGCGCGCGTCGCGGCATTCTTCGACCTCGACAAGACGATCATCGCCAAGTCCAGCACCTTGGCATTCAGCAGGCCGTTCTTCGACCAAGGACTCATCAACCGGCGCGCCGTTCTCAAGAGCAGCTACGCCCAGTTCCTGTTCCTGCTCTCCGGAGCCGATCACGACCAGATGGAGCGCATGCGCGCACACATCGCGAGCATGACCGCAGGCTGGGACGTCGAACAGGTACGAGCGGTCGTCGCCGAAACCCTGCACGACATCGTCGACCCCCTCGTGTTCGCCGAAGCCGCCGACCTGATCGCAGACCACAAGCTCCGCGGCCACGATGTGGTGATCGTGTCGGCGTCCGGCGACGAGATCGTGCACCCCATCGCAGAACTCCTGGGTGCCGATCACAGCATGGCCACCACGATGGTGACCGTGGACGGCAAGTACATCGGCAAGGTCGACTTCTACTGCTACGGCGAGGGCAAGGTCGACGCCATGAACTCCCTGGCCGCGCAACATGATTACGACTTGGCGTCGAGCTACGCGTACTCGGACTCGATCACCGACGTGCCGATGCTGCGCGCCGTCGGGCATCCCACGGCCGTCAACCCCGACCGAGCGCTGCGCAAGGAAGCCGCGTCCCGCGGCTGGCCGATCCTCACGTTCTCCAACCCGGTCTCGCTGCGATCACGGATCCAGACCCCGTCCGGCAAGACCGTAGCGGCAAGTGCGGCAGCAGGTTTCAGCGCTCTTGCGGCCGGCGCGATCACCTACGGACTGCTCCGAAGAAAAAGATGACGCTCAACCCCTTGATGTGAGGCGCGTCACGGGGTACAAATGACGTACGGAAGAACGGAAGGCCAAGAACGAATCGGACGAGAAGATTCGCTCTCCCGACCGGGATTCCCAGCACGGACACCAGGCACCCACGCGGAGCGGCCACCTAATGGCAGAAGCGCTGTGGGCCTGCGAGATTCGTCGATGATCAGCAAGAACCCTGCACCGGTTGCAGGGATGACCTCATCACCGTCGAACCCTCGCCGAGGCCACGTGGTTTTCCATCACAGCCCACCTGAGCACGCTTGGTAACCAGGCGCTCCGTGCTAACGGGCGGCGAAGTCGACGCAAGTCGGCATCGCCGCCCTTTTATGTGTGGGTTAGACCGCGGCTTCGGCAATCGAAGTCGCCTCTGCCGCACCGGCTTCGAAGGCTCCACAGCACAGGATCACCCAACTCCCGACGCCCGTCGCGGTGCCCTCGGCGAATCCGGTCGCGCCGTCCCGGTAGGCATTTGCTCGACGCATCCAGCTCACTTCCGGCACTCCGAGGTTGTGGGGGTCGAAGCCCGACGACGCCGCCACCAGTCTCGATGCAGCCCGCGCAACGATGCCGTCGGCCGATCCGAAAGCTTTGAGCGTCAACAACTCACCGTGCACCACCGCCGCGATCACCGGAGCGGGTGCAGAGGTTCCACCGGTCACGAGCTGAGCGAGCAGATCGAGTCGCTCGCCGACCCCCGAATCACCGCGCGGACGACCGAGCGCGGAGGCGTCGTCGACGAGATCTGCAGCTGCCAACAAGTGGAGTCGAGCCAGGGTCTGCAGCGGAGCGCGCTTCCACGTCGAGAGCGTGTTCTGCAGGGCGTCGCCATCGAGGGCGGCCGCGACTCGAAGCGCGCCGGCGAGTACGGGGTCGCCTTCTTCGCCCTCGCGGGGGAAATCCATCGACCCGCCCTCGAGTGACGAAGACGAGCGGGCCGCGCGGACCGCGGCCTCGGCCGCGGTGGCCGGCCAGCCACGACGGTTGGCCTTGTGTCGATGCACCGCGCCGAGAGCGTCACGCGCCCGTTCGGCGGAGTCGACAACTCCGGGCAATTCCAGCAGCGGGGCGAGGGGGTCCGTCACGACAGACGACGGTACCCCCTCCCCTTGCCTTTACTTTGCCCCTGCCGCCAACAGCTCGGCGCGGGCCTGGCGACGCTTGGCCTGTTCGGCCGGGTCGGGCACCGGGACGGCCGCGAGCAACCGCTTGGTGTACTCGTTGGTCGGACGACGCAGAATCTGATCCGTCGTACCGAACTCGGCGAGTTTGCCCTTGTTCAGCACCGCTATGCGCTTGGCCAGTACCTCCACCACAGCGAGGTCGTGGCTGATGAACAGGCACGCGAAGCCGTACTCACGCTGTAGTTCCTTGAACAGCTCGAGCACCTTGGCCTGCACCGACACGTCGAGTGCGGACGTCGGTTCGTCGGCCACCAGCAGCGTCGGCTCCAGGGCGAGCGCCCGGGCGATACCGACGCGCTGACGCTGCCCACCGGACAACTGGTGGGGGTAGCGGTTGCGCATGGTCCGCGACAGGTGAACCCGGTCGAGCAGTTCCTCGACCTTTCGATTTCGGTCTGCAGCACTGTGCTCGGTGTGCAGCAGCATCGGCTCGGCAATGGACTGTCCGATCGGCCAGCGCGGGTTCAACGACGAACCCGGATCCTGGAACACGATGCCGACCTTGCTTCGCACCGACCGCAGTTCGCGATTCGACAGGTTGGTGATGTCGACGCCTGCGATCGACAACGAGCCGCCGGTGAGCTTGTTCAGTCCCACCACGGCCTTGCCGATCGTCGACTTGCCCGAGCCGGACTCGCCGACGAGGCCGACCACCTCACCCATCTCGATGTCGAGGCTGACCCCGTCGACGGCCCGGAACACGGTGCGGCCCGGGTACTCGATGACACCGTCGACGATGCTCAGTGCCCGGGTCTCCTCGCCGGCACTGGGCTCGGCGATCTTCCCGGCGGTCACGGCCTCGATGCTGCTACCCAGGTGCGGAACCGAGGCGAGCAACTGCTGCGTGTACGGATGCGATGCGTTCTTGAATATGGTTTGCGCAGCGTCTGTTTCGACGATGACGCCGTCCTTCATGACCGCGATGCGGTCGGCCATGTCGGCCACCACACCCATGTCGTGGGTGATCAGGACGATCGACGCGTCGATGCGGTTCCGGAGATCACGCATCAGGTCGAGGATCTCGGCCTGCACCGTGACGTCCAGGGCCGTGGTCGGCTCGTCCGCGATCAGCAGCGACGGGTCCGAGGACAGCGCCTGGGCGATCATCGCGCGCTGACGCTGACCACCGGAGAGCTGGTGCGGGTAGAAGTTGACCCGCGTCTCCGGATCCGGCATCTCGACGAGCTTGAGCAGCTCGACGGCCCGCGCTTTCGCTTCCTTCTTCGACAGCGAGGTGTGCGCGCGGATGGCCTCGGTGATCTGCCAGCCGATCGAGTACACCGGATTGAGCGCCGTCATGGGCTCCTGGAAGATCACCGCGACGTTCTTGCCGCGGATGGGTGCGAGCTGCTTCTCGGGCAGCCCGACCAGCTCTTTCTCGCCCAGCTTGATGCTGCCGGACACCCGCGAATTATCGGCCAACAGGCCCGGGACGGCCATCGCCGTCGTCGACTTACCGGATCCGGATTCACCGACGATGGCGAGAACTTCACCGGAGGCGACCGTGAACGAGACGGTATCGACCGCCTTGCGCCAGACCTTCTCGACCTCGAACTCGACCGTCAGATCGGTGACGCTCAGAACCGTGTCCTTCTGAATACTCATGTCAGTTCCGTTTCGGATCGAGTGCGTCACGGAGTGCGTCGCCGAGCATGATGAACGCCAGCACCGTGACGGAGAGGAACGCGGCCGGGAACAGCACCAGGTGCGGTGACGTGAGGAACCTGGCTTGACCGAGGTTGATCTGTAGGCCCCAGGAGATCTCGGGGGCTTGCAATCCGATTCCGAGGAACGTCAATGTCGCCTCGGCCGCGATGAACGTACCCTCCGAGATCGTGGCGTAGATGATCACCGGGGCCAGCGCGTTGGGAAGGATGTGTCGCACCAGAATGCGGTAGGTCGACGCTCCCAATGCCTGTGCCGCCTGGACGTATTCACTGTTCTTGATGGAGATCACCGACGATCGCACCAGGCGCATCGCCGTCATCCAACCGAAGGCCACCAGGGCCAACGACACGGTGAAGATGGTGCGCTGGGCGGTGACGGTGAGCAGGATCAGAGCACCGAGCAGCAGCGGAATCCCGAAGAACACGTCGGTGAAGCGCGCCAGGATGCTGTCGATCGCACCGCCGAAGTAGCCGGCGAGAGCACCGATGAGGACGCCGATGATCAGCACGCCGATCACCGAGAGCACACCGATCGACAGCGAGATCCGCGCACCGTAGATGACGTTGGCGTAGTAGTCGCAGCCCTGGATGTCGGTGCCGAACCAGTGTGCTGCACTGGGTTTTTGACCGGAATCGGACAGCGAGCACACTCGCGGATCGATGCCGCGGGCGAACAGCTGCGGGAACACCGCCATGACCAACAGCACCAACAGCAGGAACGTGCCGATGATGAAGAACGGGCTCTTGCGCAGGTACTTCCACGCGTTGCCCCACAGGCTGGCCTGACCGACCAGCTCGACGGCCTCGCCGGTGACGACGTTTCCGGGCTGGCCCTCGTCCGCGGCGTGCTGAGCTGCGCTCGAA
>NZ_LVCU01000529.1:0-2361 GCF_001647185.1 Rhodococcus sp. EPR-147 | reverse complement strand
AAGAGCGTCACGATGCCGACGACGACGGCACCTTCCTGACGGGCGAGACCGTCGTAGATGGCGCGGCCGAGCCCGGGCAGGTTGAACACCGTTTCGGTCACGATGGCACCGCCCAGCAGACCACCGACGTCGGCACCGATGAAGGTGACAACAGGAATCAGCGAGTTGCGCAACGCATGTCGAACGATGATGCGCCGGTTGCTGATTCCCTTGGATTTGGCGGTGCGGATGTAATCCGCGGCCATCGACTCGGCCACCGAGGTGCGGGTCAGACGAGCCACGTACGCCATCGACAGCGATGCGAGCACCAGGCCGGGAAGCAGGTAACTCGACCAGCCGTCGTTGATGCCGGAGATCGGGAAGATGCCTAGCTTGAGCCCCAGCGTGAACTGCGCGATGAAGCCGAGAACGAACACCGGCACCGACACCAGCAGCGTCGTCGAGATGAGCACCAGGTTGTCGAAGAAGGATCCGCGCTTGAGGGCGGCGAGCACGCCTGCAGCGATACCCATGACGGTCTCGATGACGACGGCCACGATGGTCAATCGGACCGTGACCGGAAGTGCCCGCTCGATGGTGTCGAGAACGGGGCGTCCGGAGAAGTCGGTACCGAAATCGCCCTGGAAGAAGCCGCCGATGTACTTGAAGTACTGCACGAACAGGTTGTCGTCGAGGTTGAACTCGTCTCGCAACTGGGCGACGACGCCCGGGGCGAGGGGGCGATCTCCGGCGAGGGCGCGGATGGGATCACCCGGGAGCGCGTAGACCATCGCGAAGATCAAGAACGAGGAGCCGATCAGGACGGGAATCGTCAACAGTAATCGGCGAGTGATGTAGCGACCCACTGTGTGTCTTCTCCTTGAACAAGGGACGAACCTGCGCCTCGGGTCTTGCCGGCGCAGGTCGGTGTGGGACGGATGCGCCCCACGGTTGAACGAGACCCGGTGGGTGACAGCCGATCACGCTTGGCTGCCACCCACCTGGGTGTGTCGTCAGCTGACTACGACGTCCTCGAGGATGATGTTGCCTCGGTTGTCGATCTTGACGTCGGAGACGCGATCGGACCACACAGCCTGGTTCAGGCCGTAGAACAGCGGAGTAGCGGGCATCTGGTCGATCAGGATGTCCTCTGCCTTCTGGTAGTCCGCGGTTGCAGCGTCGATATCTGCAGCGTTGTTGCCTTCGGCCAGCGCGGCGTCGAATGCCGGATCGTTGAAGAAGACGTAGTTGCTACCTGCAGGCGGGGTTGCGGCTGCCGAGTACAACGGGGAGAGGAAGTTGTAGATCGACGGGTAGTCCATGATCCAGCCCGAACGGAACGGGCCGGTCATACCCTGAGCGTCCTGCAGCGGCAGGTACTGCGCGAACTGGAGGTCACCGCGCAGTGCGTAGTTCACACCCAGGTTGTCACGCAACTGGTTGCCCACGGCGGTCATCCACGAGTCGTGGCCCGCACCGGCGTTGAACCACAGATCCACCGGCTGGCTGCGGTCGAATCCGGCCTCGTCGAGCAGACGGTTGGCCTCGTCCGCGTTGAGCTCGCAGTTGGCACCGCAGGCGTCCTCGCGGTAGCCGTCGACGACGGGCGATGCGAAAGAACCTGCCGGAGTGCGGGTATCGGTGAAGATCGCGGTCGCGATGGCCTGGCGATCGATGGCCATCGAGAATGCCTTACGCACGTTCGGATCCTGGAATCGCGGATCGTACGTCGGGAAGCCGAGCGAGGTGATGTCGGGACGTGCGCGCTCGCCGTACCGGTCACCGAACGTGTCGCGGGCAGTGGCCCATGCGTCCTCGGGGAGGTCGAGCATGACGTCGAGTCCGCCACCCTGAACGTCGTTGTAGCCGGTGCTCACCTCGGTGTAGACCTTGAAGTTGACGCCTGCGGACTGTGCCGCATTGTCGCCTGCGTAATCGTCGTACTTGGTGACGGTGAATCCCTGTCCGGGAACGAAGTCCTCGTCGGCCTTGAACGGGCCGTTACCGATCGGGCGAGCGCCGTAGGCGTCGGGGTCCGCGTAGAACGCCTCGGGCAGCGGGTCGAATGCGGTGTATCCCAGCGTGAGCGGGAAGATCGCGAACGGTCCGTTGAGCTTGACGGTGAAGGTCGTGTCGTCGACGACGCTCAGGCCGCTCAGTTCGGTCGCGACGGGCTCGGCGGTGTCGCTGCCCTGCAGGTCTGCGTAGCCTTCGATGTTCTCGAAGAAGTAGGAGGCACCGAAAGCGTTGGTACTCAACGCGTTGTAGCTCCAGGCTTTGGTGTAGGACTCGGCCGTGACGGGGGTGCCGTCGTGGAAGGTCCAGCCGTCCTTGAGCTTGACGGTCCAGGTGGTGTTGTCCTCGGACTCGACGGACTCGGCA
>NZ_LVCU01000528.1:0-19421 GCF_001647185.1 Rhodococcus sp. EPR-147 | reverse complement strand
CGGTGGTGTTGCCGGGAATCAGCGGGTTCTCGGGCTCGCCGATGTAGATGCTGTAGATACCGTCGGCGCTACCGCCGGAGCTCGAGCCACCGCCGCCACAGGCGGCGAGCAGGCTCGCACTCATCAGCACAGCCGTGGTGACTACCGCGGCACGTTTGATACGCAAGAAAATCCTCCATCCAGATGTGAACACGGGGTCGTCCGTGCTCAGTTCCTCGGGCGCGACGCCCGGGGATTCGTGGGCGACCGCATGGCACGGCAGGTGGGCCGTTCCAACGATCTGATGGGATGGACTTTAGACACATCCTGAAACGAACATGTGAACTCCCCCAGATTTTGCTGACCCGTGAGTAAGCAGGAAACATGATCGAAACGTTTCGGCAAGTCGATTTCTCACAGTTCGGACATCGGCGTCGCCCGGGGTGCACGCCGGCGGTCCCGATTACCGCCCAGCGTGCAGAAACTACCGATCACCGCAGATCAGGGGGTTGCAGGCGATTGCAACGGTGCGATTGCCATCACATGTGACTACCCTCACAAGGGGCTCGAGACAGGCACGGAAGTGCAGTTTCATGAGCGAAATGCACCGGACGAAAGTGAGCTATTCGAGATGACGACCAGTACCTCCGGAACCGACGAGACCGCGGTTGCCTCCTACGCGCCCTCGGCCGAGTTCGCCGCTCAGGCCAACGCCGGAGCCGACCTCTACGCCGCCGCGGAGAACGATCGACTCGGCTTCTGGGCCGAGCAGGCTCGCCGACTCCACTGGCACACCCCGTTCACCGAGGTACTCGACTGGTCCGACGCCCCCGTCGCCAAGTGGTTCGCCGACGGCGAGCTCAACGTCGCCTACAACTGCGTCGACCGCCACTTCCTCGACGGCCACTGCGACCAGGTGGCCATCCACTGGGAAGGCGAGCCCGGCGACAGCCGCGACGTCACCTACTCCGATCTGCTCGCCGACGTCAGCCAGGCCGCCAACACCCTGACCGAACTCGGCCTCGCCTCCGGCGACCGCGTCGCGATCTACATGCCCATGATTCCCGAGGCCATCGTCTCGATGCTCGCGTGCGCCCGCCTCGGCCTGACCCACTCCGTCGTCTTCGCCGGCTTCTCGGCCACCGCGCTGCGCTCGCGCATCGACGATGCCGAAGCCAAGCTCGTCATCACCACCGACGGTCAGTGGCGACGCGGCAAGCCCGCTCCCATCAAGGACACCGTCGACGAGGCCGTCGACGGCGCCGCCGGCAGTGCATTCGAGAACGCTGCCGCGTCAGTCGAACATGTACTCGTCGTCAAGCGCACCGACTCCGAGGTCTCGTGGACCGACGGACGCGACCTGTGGTGGCACGAGACCGTCGCGAAGGCGTCGAAAACCCATGAGGCACAGCCCTTCCCGGCCGAGCACCCGCTGTTCATCCTGTACACCTCCGGTACGACGGGTAAGCCGAAAGGCATCATCCACACCTCCGGCGGCTACCTGACGCAGACCTCGTACACCCACCACAACGTCTTCGACCACAAGGCAGGCACAGACGTCTACTGGTGCACCGCCGACATCGGCTGGGTCACCGGACACTCCTACATCGTCTACGGCCCGCTCTCGAACCGCGCCACCCAGGTCGTCTACGAGGGCACGCCCAATTCGCCCGACGAGCACCGGCATTGGAACGTCATCGAGAAGTACAAGGTCTCGATCTACTACACCTCCCCCACCCTCGTTCGCACATTCATGAAGTGGGGCAAGGAGATTCCCGAGGCACACGACCTGAGCTCGATCCGTCTGCTCGGCTCCGTCGGCGAGCCCATCAACCCCGAGGCGTGGCGCTGGTTCCGCGACGTCGTCGGCGGCGGCACCGCACCGATCGTCGACACCTGGTGGCAGACCGAGACCGGCGCGATCATGATCTCCCCACTGCCCGGCGTCACCTCCACCAAGCCCGGCTCCGCAATGACCCCGCTACCGGGCATCTGCGCCAAGATCGTCGACGACGACGCCAAGCCACTCGGCAACGGCGGCAACGGATATCTCGTGCTCGACGAGCCCTGGCCGTCGATGCTGCGCGGCATCTGGGGCGATATGGACCGCTACAAGGACACCTACTGGTCCCGCTACGCCGAAGAAGGCTGGTACTTCGCCGGTGACGGTGCCAAGTACGACGAGGACGGCGCACTGTGGGTCCTCGGCCGCGTCGACGACGTCATGAACGTCTCGGGCCACCGCATCTCCACCTCCGAGGTGGAATCGGCACTGGTCACCCATCACAGTGTCGCCGAAGCCGCGGTGGTCGGTGCCGCCGACGACACCACCGGTCAGGGCATCGTCGCATTCGTCATCCTGCGGGCCGGCGAGGAGAACACCGGCGACGCGTTGATCGCAGAACTCAAAGCTCAGGTCTCCAAGGAGATTTCACCGATCGCCCGGCCACGCGAGATCTCCATCGTGCCCGAGCTGCCGAAGACGCGATCCGGCAAGATCATGCGTCGCCTACTGCGCGACGTGGCCGAGGGCCGCGAACTCGGCGACGTCTCCACCCTCGTCGACCCGAAGGTGTTCGAGGCGATCAAGAAGGGCCGCTAGCGCTCAGCGCAGGTGAGCGGAAACTCGACCCCTGCTACGAGTTTCCGCTCACGTGCGGCGCAGCCGCTCACACGCTGTCGAGCGACTGATCCCGTGTTTCTTTCATGATGATCAACGAGATCAGCGTCAACGCCGCGGCGATGGCGAGGTAGACGCCCACCCAGCCGACGCCGTAGCTGCTCACCAGCCAGGTGGCGATGAACGGGGCGACTGCGGCCCCGAGGATCGACGCGGTGTTGTACGAGATTCCCGAGCCCGTGTAGCGCACGTTGGTCGGAAACAGTTCGGGCAGAACGGCACTCATCGGTCCGAAGGTCAGACCCATCAGGCCGAGGCCGACGCACATGAACACCAGCATCTTGCCTGCCGACGCGGACGCCGGATCTGCGAACCAGTGGAACGACAGTCCGAACAGCACGATCGCCGTGGTGATGACGATGAGCGTGGGACGGCGGCCGTACTTGTCGGCGAGCAGTCCGGCGACCGGAATCAGAGCCGCGAAGAACAGCACGGCGATGAGCTGCAGTTCCAGGAAGTCGGTGTACGGAATGGCCAGCTTGGGCCCGTTGACGTCGGAGACCTTGCCCGTTCCGTAGCTGACCACCCACGTGGTCATGATGTAGAAGAGCGTGTAGGTGGCGAGCATGACGAAGGTACCGATGATCAGCTGACGCCAGCTGGTCTTGAACACCTGAGCCAGCGGAGTCTTGACCTTCTGCCCGCGCTCGACGGCCAACTTGAACACCGGCGTCTCCTCCAGCTTGAGCCGGACGTACAGACCGATGATCACCATGATCGCGCTGAGCAGGAACGGGATTCGCCAGCCCCACGTCAGGAACGCGTGGTCGGTGCCGGAGTTCGCAGAGTCGTAGCCCGTCGCGATGACGATGAGCAGGAAGATGCCGTTGGCGAAGAAGAAGCCGATGGGCGCGCCCAGCTGCGGGTACATCGCGGCCCAGGCTCGCTTGCCCGGTTTCGCGGTTTCGGTCGCCAGCAATGCTGCACCGCTCCACTCGCCACCCAGGCCGACGCCCTGGGTGAAGCGCATGATCGCCAGCAGGGCCGGGGCCCACAGACCCACCGCGGCGTACGTCGGCAACAAGCCGATCGCGAACGTCGCGACGCCCATCGTGAGCAGGGAGCCGACGAGGGTCGCCTTGCGTCCGATGCGATCACCGAAGTGGCCGAACAGAATCGACCCGACGGGCCGCGCGATGAACGCCAGACCGAACGTCGCGAACGACGCCAGCAGCGCCGTGGTGTCGTTGCCCGCGGGAAAGAACAGACGCGGGAAGACGAGTACGGCGGCGGTGGCATAGATGTAGAAGTCGAAGAACTCGATGGACGTGCCGACCATCGAGGCGATCACGATGCGTGACCGCGGCACCTGAGGTGCGGGAATTGCGCCGTCGGGCGCGACGGCGTGTGCTGAACTCACGGATGCTCCTGAAAGGGGGAAGTTCCCTGCAAATTACCTGATGAACACCTGAGAATTTCACGACCCGGGCGTGTCCGGTGCCCGATCGCGCAAGATCGGCGAGTTTGCGGGAGGCGGTACCGAGGTACGCGTCCAAACGAGGGCCGAGCGTCGCTTGCCCTTCGCGGAACAGTTAATCTGCTATCCAGGCACTACTGTCGATACGATCTTCCGCACAACACCGAGCAGAGCGATTACAAGGGGTCGAGAGTTGAGCGTCAGCAATGACAAGGGATACGGAAACGGCGTCCCGAACACGATTTCATCGATACCTCTGACCGATGTCGATGCCCGCACCCCTGGTAGCGCCAGCATCGGAAACCTCGTCAAGGACGCCACCACCCAGGTCTCGACGCTCGTGCGCGCCGAAGTCGCCCTCGCCAAGGCCGAGGTCACCGGTGAGGTCAAGAAGGGTCTGCAGGGCAGCGTCTTCTTCATCATCGCCCTGACGGTTCTGCTGTTCAGCACCTTCTTCTTCTTCTTCTTCGCGGCCGAGCTGCTCGACGTGTGGCTCTACCGTTGGGCCGCATTCCTCATCGTGTTCGCGTTCATGGTGTTGGCTGCGGCGCTGTTCGGATTCCTCGGCTACCGCAGGGTCAAGAAACTGCGCAAGCCCGAGAAGACCATCGACTCGCTCAAGCAGGCGTCGACGGTGCTGCCGAACCAGCACGATTCCATCCCCGGGGTTCCCGGCTACAAGAAGTAGTAGCCCGGGCGAATCGAGCAGTATGAATCAGCCCGATCCGTCCACGGTCCGGTATCCGGGACAGTGGATCCATCGCGACATCCACGCCAACGGAATCCGGTTCCACGTCGTCGAGGTCGGCGAACATGCACCGGACGCACCGCTGGTGGTCCTGCTGCACGGCTTCGCCGACTTCTGGTATTCGTGGCGACACCAACTTGCCGCACTCGCTCGGTCCGGCGTCCGGGCAATCGCCGTCGACCTGCGCGGTTACGGTGACTCCGACAAGCCCCCACGCGGATACGACGGGTGGACACTGGCCGGCGATATCGTCGGACTGGTTCGCGCTCTGGGATACCCGCACGCCACCTTCGTCGGTCACGCCGACGGCGGTCTCGTCTGCTGGGCCAGTGCGGCGTTGCACCCCCGCTTGGTGAGCTCGATGGTGCTGATCAACGCACCGCACCCCATCTCGCTGCGGCGAGCGGTGTTGAAGGATTCGGCGCAACGCGCTGCGTTGCTACCGCATTTCGTTCGCTACCAGGTTCCGCTGCGCCCGGAGAGGCTGCTGACGCGCCGAGGCGGAGCTGCGGTGGGCGAGTTGATGAGCAGCCGCGCCGGGTCCGCGTGGAAGAACACCGAGGACTACGCCGACACCGCAGCCAAGATGAGCTCGGCCATCCGGATTCCGGGTGCTGCGCACTGCGCGCTCGAATATCAGCGCTGGGCATTCCGCAGCCAGTTCCGCGCCGAGGGACGCCGCTTCATGGCCGCCGTGGACGTACGTACCTCGATTCCCGTCGCGCAGATCAGCGGCGACCTCGACCCGTACGTGCTGCCCACCACCCTCGATCGCGATCGGCACTGGGCACCGGGACTGACGCGTCGAACAGTGCGTGACGTGGGGCATTACGTCCACCAGGAAGCACCCGACGTGGTGTCCGAGGAGATCCTGCGAGTCGTGCACGAAATCTGAACGCGCTCGATTACGCGCGGCGGTGGGTCACCGCATGGTGACGACGACCTTGCCGCTTCCCCGCTCGGCCACGGCGTGGGCGTCGGCGATCTGGGCGAACGGCAGAGTGTGGTCGACCCGGGGCAGATAGATTCCGCGTCGGCCCAGCTCGGAAGCGCGCTCCAACAACTGAGACTCGTTGCGAGCGTCGATCTTTCGCGCACCCAGACGTTCGGCACCCTCGGCGTCCAGGACGGTCACGACGCGGGCGGGGTCGCCCACCAACGTGATCAGGTCCTCCGGCAGAGATGACGGCGCCGTGTGCACAGCCGCGTCCACCCCGCCCGGCGCGAGGAGGGCGACCCGTTCGGCAAGCCCCGGACCATAGGTGGTCGGCCGTACGCCGAGGCCGATCAGATAGTCGTGATTGCGCGGGCTTCCGGTTCCGATCACCTCGGCCCCCGAATCCCTCGCGAGAACACTCAGGGCGGTGCCCACTGCTCCGGAAGCGCCGTCGATCAGTACGGTCTTCCCTTCCAGACTCCCGAAGACCTCGAGAGCCTCGATGACCGCGGATGCCGTGCTCGAAGCGAGCCCGGCGGCCGCAGCGTGCTCGATGCTCCAATCCGAGGGTGCACTGCTCCACGCGGTGAGTACTGCGTACTGCGCGGTGGTGTCACTGATCCCACCGACGCCGAACACGACGTCTCCGACCTGCGTGCCGACAACCCCCGGTCCTACCTCGTCGACCACTCCGGCCGCGTCACGGCCGGGGATGGCGGGCAGATCGAGCGGCACCACATCACTCAACCGACCGGAGCGCAGCAGATAGTCGATGGGGTTGATGCTCGCGGCTCCGACCTCGATGCGAACGGTGTTCGCCTCCGCGTGAGGTTCCGGTGTGTCCTCGACCACGAGTACTTCGGGGCCACCGTAACGGTGGTATCGCGCTGCCTGCATCTGGTTCTCCGTACTACGCATCGGGTACGAGATTACTTCCCGCGGAAAGTAATCTACCCGAGAATACTTTCCGCAGCAAGCAACGGTATCGTGTAACCCGTGTCCGATGCCCCGCACCTCTCGCCTCAGGAAGACCGAACCTGGTCTCTGCTCGTGGGAGTGATGATGTGGCTACCGGGCGCCCTCGATGCGTACCTCGGCCACGAGCACGGGCTCACACACGCGGAGTATCAGGTCCTGCGTTGGTTGTCGACGAGCGAGGAAAGCGACGTTCACATGACGCAGCTGGCCGCGGGCGCAGGCGTCACGCCCTCACACCTGTCGCGCATCGTGACCAGGATGGAAAAGAAGCTGTGGGTCACTCGACGAAGCGATTCCGAGGACGCACGACGAACATTGGCACGATTGACCGATGTCGGCTCGCAGGCGGTGGACCGCATCGAGCCCGGGTACGTGCAGCAAGTGCGCCGACGGGTGTTCGAGCACCTCGGCCCCGGCCGGATCGACCAGCTCGAGCAGCTGGCCGAGGCGATCCTGACCCCACTCAGACAAGATTGTGTGCATCTGTTGCCCAGCCGGACTTCGCCAGGCCCTGGCGACTAGACGACGCAGTCGCCGGTGCCGACCGGCACCGGGGCAGCGAAGCTCTGTGCAAGTTCGTCGGCGATCTCCGACGCGGTCAACACGAATCCGGTGTCGGGGTCGTCGACGGCAGCGCCGAACACGACTCCGAGTACTTCTCCGGACGAGTTGACCAGGGGTCCACCGGAATTGCCCTGCCGCACCGATCCGCGCACGGTGTAGACCTCACGCTGGATGGTTCCGGTGCGGTAGATGTCCGGCCCGCTGAGGTTGATGATCTCGCGGATTCGCGCCGGGCTCGCCGTGTACGGACCGCCGCCGGGGTAACCGAGCACGATGGCGTCGGTACCGGATTCGGCTGGCATCGGGGCGAAGGTCAGCACCGGTGCCTGCAGCTGTGGAACACGAAGCACGGCAACGTCTTCCTCGGGGTCGAACAGCACGACGTCTGCGTCGAGCGGTCCGTTGGGCGAATCGACGGTCACCTCGGAGGTGCCGGCGACGACGTGCGCGTTGGTCATCACCAGATCGGATCCGACGACGAAACCGGAGCCTTCGAGAGCCTTCTGGCAGCTCGGTGCGATGCCGTTGATCTTGATGACACTCGATTGCAGTTGCACCGGAACAGGTCCCGCTGCGATACCGGAATCGGGCGCGGCGACCTCGGCGACCGGGGTGCGACCGAACGGTCCGATGACGTCCGGCAATCCGGAGGTGTCGAGCAACGCCGAGAATTCCTCGGGTACCTGCCGCAGCCAGTCGGGTGCCACCTGATCGACCTGACCGAGCACCGACGACCCGCGCACCGCGCTGGCCACCTCGGGCTGCGAGGACGACGTCAGTGGAATGGCGAGCAGCCACGCAGCGGCGAGCACCGCCACCGCCTGCAGCCCGGCTCCGACCGTGCTGTCGACGGATCGTGCTGCGCGCGAATGTATTCCGCTGCGCAAGGCCCGCCCTAGGACCATTCCGGCGACTTCACCGACGATCACCAACACCACGATCAGTGCGATACCGACGAACACCCGCGTCCGCGAACCGTCGACGTGTTCGAGCACGTGCGGTGCCACCAGAATGCCGGCAACGGCACCGAGGACGACCCCCAGAAACGCCAGCGCCGACGCCACCGCCCCCTGCCGCCATCCCGACGACGCCGCCAGCAGTGCGATGGCGATCACCGCGATATCGACCCACCCTGAACCTGTCACCGATCGAGCCTCGCTCCTACCGCAGTCAAGCTGGCCTCCAGATCGCGTATGTCCCCCGTGTCCCACTCGGGCTCCCAGCCCGATACAGCCAGCAGACCCGCCAGGATACCGCCCGTGAATCCCCACACCAGCATTCCCTGCACAGCGAACGCTGGGCCCTGGTAGCCCGCAGGGTGGCGCACCTGGAATCGATTGTCCGGATCGAGCAACTCGCGCAACGGAACTCGCACCACTCGCTCGGTCTCGCCGGGATCGACGACGCGCACCGGGCTGGGCTGCTGCCAGTACGAGAGCACCGGAACCACATCGAAGCGCGACGGCGGAACGTAGATGCCGGGCATCGTCGCCAGTGGCACGACGCCTGCCGGATCGAGCCCGGTTTCCTCCTGCGCCTCGCGCAGTGCCGTGCCGACCGGGCCGTCGTCGCCCGGGTCGGTGGCTCCGCCGGGGAAGGCGATCTGCCCGCTGTGATCGCGCAACGTCGACGCACGCTGCGTCAGCAGGACGTCGGCGTCGGCGGGCAATCCACCGGGCGAGGTGGGATCTGCGGAGGCGGGGCCGCCGAACAGCACCAGCACAGCGGCGGACCGCGGTCGGTCGGACGGCGGTGCCTGACGCTGCAGCACGGGGTTGATGCCGGTGGTGTCGGTCAGGCCGCCGGCCCTGCCTGCCACGTCGAGCATGCGTCCGAGCCAGTCGGGTGCGCTCACGAGTCGACTCCGAGGTTCACGCGTACGGCGTCGGCGATCTCGTCGACGCTACGGAAAGGTTGTGGCAGCACCTTGGCGACAGTGCCATCCGCAGATATCAAAACGGAAACGGGCAGCACGTTGGGTGCTCCGACGGCGGCGACGACGCGCCCGCCTCCGTCCTGAACGCCGGGCAGGGTGACGCCGTAATCGGTCAACCGAGTCAGGCCGTTGGCCTCGTTGGCGTCGTTGTGGACGGTCAGGACCTCGATCTTCTCGCCCGCCCGGTCGGCGTACTGCTGCAGGTAAGGCAGCTCTTCGGCGCAGGGGCCACACCAGTACGCCCAGATGTTGAGCAAAGCAGGGCGGCCCGCGAGTACCTGCCCGAGGTCGACGTACGAGCCGTCGCCGATGCATTCGAGGGTGATGCCCGTCAACGGGCCCGCGGCGTTGCCCGACGCCGTGGGGCACGCGGCGAGACCGGCGTCCTGACGCAATGGTGCGAGGGCCTCGGGAGTGTCGACTGCACGCCGCTCGTCCGTGCTCGGTGTTCGCTGCCCGAGGCCGGGCGAATCCATGGGCTGCGCGGTCGGCGCTTCGCTCCGGGGCCACAGCGCGTAGACCATCCCGACCACCAGGATCAGAGCGACCAGTGACCACCGCAGGGCAGATTTGTTCACGGCACGATTCCGGCGAGAGCGAGAAGGTGATCGGTTTCCGGGCCCTTCACCAACGCAGCTGCGGTTGCGGGGTCGGTCGGACCGGTCCCGAACGAGGGGCAGTCCTTGGCGAGGACGCACACCCCACAGGCGGGTGTACGGGCATGGCAAACGCGTCGACCGTGAAAGATGACTCGATGCGAGAGCAGCGTCCACTCCTTGCGCTCGATGAGTGCGCCGACGGCGTGCTCGACCTTGACCGGGTCCTGTTCCTCGGTCCACTGCCAGCGCCGTACGAGCCGTCCGAAATGGGTGTCGACGGTGATTCCCGGAACATCGAAGGCATTACCGAGAACCACGTTGGCCGTCTTGCGGCCGATCCCGGGGAGTGTGACGAGGTCCTTCAGCGTCGCGGGCACCTCGCCGTCGAAGTTCTCCAGCAACTTCTGCCCGAGACCGATCAGCGAGTTGGCCTTGTTCCGATAGAAGCCCGTGGTGCGGATGAACTCCTCGAGTTCGGTCCGGTCGGCCTCGGCGTAATCACGGGCTGTGCGGTATCTCACGAACAGCGCTGGGGTGACCATGTTGACGCGCTTGTCGGTGCACTGCGCGGACAGGATGGTCGCGACGGCCAGTTCCAGCGGCGTGGTGAAGTCGAGTTCGCAGTACACATGCGGGAAGGCAGTGTTCAACGTCCGGTTCATTCGCCGAGCTCGACGCACCAGCCCGAGGTGCGTCTCCTCGCGTTTGCGCACGTCGGGGCGTTTCGGAGCTGTCGAATCCACTCCACAACTGTACGGACAAGAATGCGTAACGTTCCTCGCGGCAGCAGCGGACCGTGTTTGTATCGAGATCTTTTCGGTGTTAACTGGCCGGTATGCAAGGACTCGCCGTGGTGCTCTTTCCGGTACTACTCATGCTCTTCGCACTCGCGATGGAACGCGTCGAGTTTCGTCTGAGCAAGCTCGGCGTCCGGGAGCAAGAAGTACAGGAATTCCTCGATCAGGCGAGCAAGTCCGAGGTCGCCACTCTGGCGAACGAGGGCTTCCCGCACGCATTGGCCCGGTTCAACACCCGCAAACGCCGCCAGACCCCGCCGCGGACCATCGACACGCGCGACGGCCTGGCCGACCAACGAGCCAGTTGAGCGCGCGTTTCGTCCCATTGGTCGTAATTTGGATGAATTTCGGGTGAACGGGAACACACGCCCGAGTCCTCTGGCAACCTGTGGTGGCGTCGATCACTCGGTTTTCACCGACTCGAAGTAGACTCCCCTGAGGTAATTGTTGTGTTTGATCATCGGATCGGCGTCGACGCCTGAACTGCACCGCAGTTCGGTGCATGGCACGAACTGAGTACAAACGCCTTCGGTGGTGCGGGTTTCCGCGACACCGACATCCCAAAAGGAGCGCAAGTGGACGACGTCCTGGCACGGGCCGGCATCTTCCAAGGAGTCGAACCCTCTGCGGTTGCGGCACTGACGAAGCAGCTGCAGCCTGTCGATTTCCCCCGTGGGCACGTGGTGTTCAACGAGGGTGAGCCCGGAGACCGGCTCTACATCATCGTTTCGGGCAAGATCAAGCTCGGGCGACGCTCCCCCGACGGCCGCGAGAACCTGCTGACGATCATGGGACCGTCGGACATGTTCGGTGAGCTGTCGATCTTCGACCCCGGCCCCCGTACGTCCTCGGCCACCACGGTCACCGAGGTCCGCGCGGTCAGCATGGACCGTGCTGCGCTCAAGGACTGGATCGATCAGCGCCCCGAGATCGCCGAGCAGCTGCTGCGCGTACTGGCTCGCCGGTTGCGTCGCACCAACAACAACCTGGCCGACCTCATCTTCACCGACGTTCCCGGACGTGTCGCGAAGGCGCTGCTCCAGCTGGCCCAGCGCTTCGGCACCCAGGAAGCGGGATCGCTGCGCGTGACCCACGACCTGACGCAGGAAGAGATCGCTCAGCTCGTCGGCGCGTCTCGCGAGACCGTCAACAAGGCACTGGCCGACTTCGCGCACCGCGGCTGGCTGCGCCTCGAAGGCAAGTCCGTGCTGATCTCGGACTCCGAGCGGCTGGCACGCAGAGCTCGCTAGGCCGAGTTCCGTCGAGACAGCTGCTCGCTAGCTCTCGCGGAGGTAGGCCAGCTGCGTCTTGACCGACATCCGCGCAGCCGGCCACAACTTCTTGTCCACGTCGGAATAGACGTGCCGTACCACCTGCATCGGTTTCGCGTTCTCGCCGATCTCGGCGAGCGCCGAGCGAACCTGATCCAGCCGCTGCCGACGGTGGGCGCGATACGCTCGCGCCACCTCGGCGGTGTCCGGCAACTCCGGCCCGTGCCCGGGAAGTACCGTCTTCCCCGCACCGGCCGCCTCGAGCCGGTCCAACGACTGCAGATAGTCCGCGAGCGAACCGTCCTTCGGGTCCAGCACCGTCGTGCCGCGACCCAAGACGGTATCTCCCGTCAGGATCGCGTCGTCCAACACGAAACTCACCGAATCCGCGGTGTGACCGGGGGTGTGCAGAACCTCGATGCGCAGCCCGGCAGCCTCGATGACCTCGCCGTCGGCCAGGGTCGTACCGTCTCCGTGCAGGAACTTCTCCCCTACCGCACGCACCGGCGCCGCCGTCTTGCGGTGGAACCGCTTCAGTCCGCCGGTGTGATCCGCATGTCGATGAGTGACGAGCGTCAGCACCACCGTGCCCGACGCGGCGACGGCGTCGAGATGAGCTTTGTCCTTCGGCCCGGGATCGACGACGATGCATTCGTCCGACCCCGGTGCCTGCAGAATCCAGGTGTTCGTCCCGTCGAGCGTCATCTTGCCCGGGTTGTCGGCGAGCAGAACCGACGCGGTGGGCGTCACCTGCCGGAGAAGTCCGTACGCGGGATGCTGGGGGTTCGAGTCGGCCATGAAAGTACTGTAGGTCGCCTGCTCCACGCCGTGTCCGGGAGGACTACCGTCGATATTCATGAAGGTCGGACTCGTCGGAGCTGGGCCCTGGGCCCGTAAGACTCAAGCCCCCTCGCTACTCGCCCATCCCGCCATCGACTTCGCCGGAGTATGGGCACGCAGACCCGAAGCGGCAGCCGAGCTGGGGGCACCGGTCTTCGACTCGTTCGACGACCTGCTGGGTGCCGTCGATGCGGTGGCGTTCGCGGTACCACCGGCCGTGCAAGCCGGGTACGCACTCCGCGCGGTGCAGGCAGGCAAACATGTGTTGCTGGACAAGCCGATTGCCGCAACGGTGGCCGAGGCCGAGGAACTGGCCGCGGCAGTGACGGCCGCAGGCGTCCGCTCGATGGTGACGCTGACGCTCCGGTTCGCCCCGGAGACAAGGCAATTCCTCGACGCGGTCGCCGGGCGACCGTGGGCAGCGGGTTCGGGTACCTGGTTCTCCGGTGCCGTCCTCGGCGGGGCGTACGCGAACTCGCAGTGGCGACACGACGACGGGGCGATCCTCGACATCGGCCCACACGTGTTCGATCTGCTCGACGCCGCACTGGGAACCATTGCGCGCGTTGCCTACTCGCACCGTGAGGTGGCGTCGGACAGTTGGACCGTGGTGCTCGAGCACGAGGGCGGTGCAACGAGCACCGTGCAACTGTCGCTGCGGACGCCGATCATGCCGTCCCTGATGCGGATCGAGCTCAGCGGCACCGACGGTATCGCCACGCTCACCGATCGATCGACCTCGTCGACCGACTGCTTCGCCGTCCTGCTGGACGAATTCCTCGAGTCGGTCGACAAGGGTGTCGATCACGAATGCTCGGTACACCGAGGCCTACACCTGCAGAAGGTGATCAGTGCGGCTGCGCCCCAGTGACATGTGCGGCTGCGCCCCAGTGGCGTGGTTGAGTGCCCCAGAGGGCACCTAGCCACACCACTGCGCGTCAGCGCAGTTCGACGATGAGCTCCACTTCCACCGAAGCACCGAGCGGCAGTTCGGCGACACCCACGGCCGAGCGCGCATGCTTGCCCGCATCGCCGAAAATCTCACCGATGACGTTCGACGCCCCGTTGATCACCCCGGGCTGGCCGGTGAATCCCGGAGCGGAGGCGACGAAGCCGACCGCCTTGATCACTCGGGCCACCGAATCGATGCCGACGAGCGCGTGCACGGCGGCGAGCGCATTCAGGGCGCAGAGGCGCGCCGCTGCAGTGGCGTCCTCAGCGGTGACGTCGCCGCCGACCTTGCCCACCGACGTCAGGTTTCCGTCCACGATCGGCAACTGGCCGGAGGTGTGGACGAGCGAGCCCACCTGCACCGCCGGGACGTACGCCGCCAGCGGCGGGACGACGTCGGGCAGCTCGATGCCCAGCTCGGACAGTCGTTCGCTCCAATTCGCCACGCGCGCTCAGACCTTCGGGCGCTTGAAGTACGCGACCAACGTGTCTCCGCCGTTGGGTCCCGCCATGATCGTGACGAGCTCCCAGCCCTCGGAGCCGTAGTTGTCGAGAATCTGCTTGGTGGCGTGAATCAGGACCGGCGCGGTGAAGTACTCCCAGATGATCTTTTCGCTCATGACTGTTGAGCCTATCGTTCGGTTCCACCGATGCGGTGCCGGAACTACAGTCGTCGCATGGATCGGCTCGATATCAAGGACGCCATCTATCACTTCGCGCGTGACCGCGGTGATTCTCGGGACCAGTTCTCCCTGACGGCGTTCGACTCGGTCGAACGCCCCGCGCCCTCGTTCGACGAGATCGTCGCCCACGTGGAGGCCCGCGCACCGCTGGTCCCCGGCCTGGGACTGCGGCTCCGGGAGGCGCCACTGAATCTGGACTACCCGCGATGGGTACCCGATACGTCCCCGCTGTCCGAGCGGATGTCGGATCACGACCTCGGCGGTGCGCCCTGGGCCGACTTCGAGAACTTGATGGGCGACCTGCTCCGCACTCGTCTCGATCTCCGAGAGCACTCCTGGCACCTGCACGTGGTCCGTGGAATCGGTTCTGCTCCGCTGATGCAGGGTGCGGTGACGGTGGTGATACTGCAGGTCGGGCACGCCCTGACCGATGGGCTGGGCGTATCGAGGATGGTTCGAGCACTGTTCGAGCCAGTGTCCGCGACAGGTGCGGCTCTATCACCGGAGACCGAGCCCAAGCGAGAGAACGCCGTCGTCAGCACTCTCGGTGCGGTGGTGCGCGCACCGGTCGATCTCGTTCGATCGCGGTGGGAGGCCCGTCGAGCTGTTCGCGCGTACCGGGGGTCGCAGCCCGGCCCGCCCTCGGTGCCGGCCACGGCGCTGAACCAGGCCGTGGGGCCGTATCGAGTCGTTCGCATAGTGCCGATGCAGCAGACGGAAGTCCGCGCGGGTGCCGCGTCGGTCACGGTGTCCGCTCTGTGTGCCGTCGGCTCGTGCCTCGACCAATATCTCGGCGACGGCGACGGCGACGGCGACGGCGACGAGCCGCTGTCCGCGACCGGAGGCACCGTCGCGGCGTTCGTCCCGATGGCCCTACCGCGCGACGTGGAGTGGCCGGCAGCGAATCGAGCGGTGGTCGGAACGGTCGACCTCCACGTCGGAGAACCCGATATCGCGAAGCGAGCCGAGCTGATCACTCGGTCGCTCGCGGCCGAACAAGCCAGGGTGACGGCTGCACCGTTGCTCCGCGTCGCGCGCGCGGACGAGCGAGTGCCTGCACCGATCGTCCGGTTCGTACAGGGACGCCGATTCCGACAACACGACCGCTCTCCGTCGTTCGTCGGTGCTCAGACGACCGTCGTCAGTGTCGACCGTGGCCGCGCGGACCTCGAGCTGTGTGGTGCCGTCGCGCGTTTCTCGGCAGGCTTTCCGTTCCTCGAAGACGGCCGGTGTCTCAATCACGGAATCTTCGGCCTGGGCGACGTGGTGACGATCGCGATGGTCGCCTGTCCCGACGCAGTACCGAATCTCGACGCGTACACCCAGGGATTGGTCGACCGACTCCGCCGACACTCCGAGCAGAGTTAGACACTTCGGTCGGACGCCCGGGGACGACCTCTATATGGTCGGGGTGTGGGCATAGCGAACGAAGAGGGATGGCCGGCGAAGGCAGATGCCGCGCGGCTGCATTTCGTATCCGGTAAGGGCGGGACCGGCAAGACGACGGTCGCTGCCGCATTGGCCCTGGCGCTCGCAGCCGGTGGTCGACGGGTGTTGCTGGTGGAGGTCGAGGGCAGGCAGGGCATCGCGCAGCTGTTCGACGTGCCGCAGCTTCCGCCCAAGGAGACACGCGTCGCCTCGGCGGACGGCGGCGGCGAGGTCTACGCACTGGCCATCGACATCGAGACCGCGTTCCTCGAATACCTCGAGATGTTCTACAACCTCGGCTTCGCCGGCCGCGCGATGCGCAAGATCGGCGCCATCGAGTTCGCGACGACCATCGCACCGGGTCTGCGCGACGTGTTGCTGACCGGCAAGGTCAAGGAATGTGTGGTGCGGACCGACAAGAAGGGCAACCGGGCCTACGACGAGATCGTCGTCGACTCGCCGCCGACCGGACGCATCGGAAACTTCCTCGACGTCACCAAGGCCATGGCCGACCTGGCCAAGGGCGGACCGGTTCGTTCGCAGAGCGAGGGCGTGGTGCGGTTGCTGCACTCGGCCGACACCGTCGTGCACCTGGTGACACTGCTCGAGGCGCTGCCGGTGCAGGAGACGGCCGACGCGGTGCGTGAGCTAGAGGCGGCAGATCTTCGACTCGGCGCGGTCATCGTCAATCGCACCGAACCGACGTACCTGCCGGCCGAGTCGCTCGAGGCCATCGCCGAGGGCGAGATCGATGCCGTCGCCATTCAGGACGGTCTCGCCAAGACAGGAATCACGTTGTCCGAGGCGGACTTTGCGGGGTTGCTCACCGAATCGATCGAGCACGCGGCAACGCTCTCGGCTCAGGTGGAGAGCGCAACCACGCTCGACGAACTCGACGTCGCGCGGATGTCGCTGCCGATGTTGGCCGATGGTGTCGATCTCGGCGGCTTGTACGAGCTCGCCGCCAAGCTTGCAGAACAGGGTGTCCGATGACTCGACCAGTAGCAACCGAACTCGATGTCGACCGCATCCTGACCGATCCCACGTCGCGGATCGTCGTCGTCTGCGGGGCCGGCGGAGTCGGCAAGACCACCACCGCGGCTGCGATGGCGCTGCGCGCTGCCGAGCAGGGTAGGCGGGTGGTGGTGCTGACGATCGATCCGGCCCGTCGCCTGGCTCAGGCTCTCGGTCTCGGCGATCTCGACAACAGCCCGCAGCCGGTGAAGTTGGGTGCCGGTGCCAAGGGTGAACTGCACGCGATGATGCTGAACATGCGACGCACGTTCGACGAGATGGTCATCGAGCACTCGACGCCGGAGAAGGCCGAGCAGGTGCTGGCCAATCCGTTCTATCAGACTGTGGCGTCGTCGTTTTCGGGCACGCAGGAGTACATGGCGATGGAGAAGTTGGGGCAGTTGTCCCTGGACTCGTCGTGGGATCTGATCGTGGTGGACACTCCGCCGTCGCGCAGTGCACTGGACTTCCTCGATGCACCGCAGCGACTCGGCTCGTTCCTCGACGGCCGGTTCATCCGGCTGCTCACCGCTCCCGGCCGCGGCATCACCCGCGTGGTCACCAGCGCGATGAGTTTGGCCATGCGCGGCGTCTCCACCGTGATCGGTAGCCAAATGCTGTCCGACGCATCAGCTTTCGTGCAATCACTGGATTCCATGTTCGGCGGGTTCCGCGAGCGGGCGACGCGTACCTACCAGCTGCTTCGCGAGGACGGCACCAGCTTCCTCGTCGTCGCTGCCGCAGAACCCGACGCGCTGCGCGAGGCGGCCTTCTTCGTGGAGCGCTTGTCTGCGGAGAAGATGCCCCTGGCCGGGTTGGTGGTGAACCGAACGCACCCGACGCTGTCGTCGGTGCAGGCGGATCACGCCGCGACGGCGGCCGATCTACTCGATCGGATCGACGACCCGGGTGCGGATCTGACCGCCGCTGTCCTCCGGATCCACGCTCAGCGCGCCGTCACGGCAGCGCGTGAGGTGCGGTTGCTTCGCCGGTTCACCGGTGCGCACCCCCGCGTGCCCATCGTCGGTGTTCCGTCACTGCCGTTCGAGGTCTCCGACCTCGCCGCGCTGCGTGCAGTGGCCGATCAGCTGACTCGCAAAGGCTGAATCGGCCCTGCCCGGCAGGCGACTAGATGGCTGCTTGCTGCTGACGCTGGGTCTCGAAGAACTCGGACCAGGAGTCGACCTCGGGGTGCTGCTTGAGCAGCGCCCTGCGCTGGCGTTCCGTCATGCCGCCCCAAACACCGAACTCGACTCGATTGTCGAGGGCATCCGCACCGCACTGCATGAGTACCGGGCAGTGCCGGCAGATGGTTGCGGCCTTGCGCTGCGCTGCACCCCGGACGAAGAGCTGGTCCGGGTCAGTGCCCTTGCAACGGGCGTGCGACACCCAGGCGATGCGTGCCTCTGCTTCTTCTACGTCGAGTCGCGTCGGCGCGGTTGTCGTGTGCATGCGGATACCCCTTTGCGTTGCGGACGTCCTCGCTGGACGTCCCGGAGGCTCGAAGCGGTTTGTACCTCGTCAGGCGAAGCACAAATTCTAGGAGCTGCCCCACATTCATTATCAAGTGTTATGCGAATCACACCGTGCTCATAATTTAGGTAAAGCGAGCCCCGAATGCAAGACGGCGGGGTCACATTTCTGGTACGGCCGTCCCGAGCAGGGGCGCAGCACACGGCGCATGCAGGCCTCTGCCGGTCCGAGCCACACCCACGTACGCTGTGCTCTGTGTCAGTTGGAAAAACCGTGGCGAAGCTCGCCGGATGTTCAGCACTCGCCGGTGCATTGCTCGCCGGCGTGATGTTCCCCTTGGCCGGTGGGTTCGGGTACGCCTCCAACCGCGCCGCCGATACCGTCGACAACGTCTCGGCCGAGTTGGTGGAGGGCGCAGTGCCTGCCGTCTCGACGATGACGGACGTCAACGGCAATCCCATCGCCTGGCTGTACGAGCAGCGTCGATTCGAAGTGCCGAGCGACCAGATCTCCAACGAGATGAAGCTCGCCATCGTCTCGATCGAGGACCGCCGCTTCGCCGAACACCAGGGCGTGGACTGGCAGGGCACGCTCCGAGCGTTCCTGACCAACACCACCAGCGGGCAGGTCGAGCAGGGCGCATCCACCATCGATCAGCAGTACGTGAAGAACTACCAGCTGCTCGTGGTGGCCAAGACCGACGCCGAGCGCCGAGCGGCCATCGAGACGACGCCCGCTCGCAAGATCCGCGAGATCCGCATGGCGTTGACGCTCGACAAGGAACTGACCAAGGACGAGATCCTCACCCGGTACCTCAACCTCGTTCCGTTCGGCAACGCGTCCTTCGGCATCCAGGACGCCGCCCAGACCTACTTCGGTATCGATGCGAGCCAGCTCAGCGCCGTCCAGGCCGCGATGCTCGCAGGCATGGTGCAGTCCAGCTCCGCACTCAACCCGTACACCAACGAGGAGGGCGTGCTCGAGCGCCGGAACACCGTGCTCGACACGATGATCCAGAACCTCCCCGAACGCGCCGACGAGCTCGCCGCGCTCAAGTCCGAGCCGCTCGGTGTGCTGCCCGTTCCCCAGACCCTGCCCCGCGGATGCATCGCGGCAGGCGACCGCG
>NZ_LVCU01000527.1:0-6586 GCF_001647185.1 Rhodococcus sp. EPR-147 | reverse complement strand
ACGACGCTCGACCCCGCGGTACAGAACTCCACCAAGGCCGCTCTGGTGGAGAACACCAGTCCGAACCTCGACGGCGTCGCCACCGTCATGAACGTCGTCGCGCCGGGCCAGGACCAGCACCGAGTTCTCGCCATGGGCAGCAGCCGCACCTACGGCCTCAATGCCGACGACGACGAGACGGTGCAGCCACAGCCGCACTCGCTGGTCGGCAACGGTGCGGGCTCGATCTTCAAGATCTTCACCACCGCCGCGGCGATGGAGCGCGGACTGGGAACCAGCGCGACGCTGCAGGTGCCCAGGCGCGTCGAGGTCAAGGGCGTCGGCGACGGCGGTGCACGGAACTGCCCGGCAGCGACCTACTGCGTCGAGAACGCGGGCAACTACCCGGCGTCGCTGTCCATCACCGACGCGTTGGCGCAGTCCCCCAACACCGCCTTCGTCAAGCTGATCGAGTCGGTCGGCGTCACCCCGACCGTCGACATGGCCGTTCGCCTGGGCCTGCGGTCGTACAACGACCCCGGCTCGTCGGGCACCGACCAGTCCATGGCCGATTTCCAGAAGGATCAGAATCTCGGCTCGTTCACCCTCGGACCGACCTGGGTGAACCCGCTGGAGCTGTCCAACGTGGCTGCCACCTTGGCCTCGGGTGGCATGTGGTGCCCGCCCACCCCCATCGACTCGATCTTCGACCGCGACGGTAAGCCCGTTCCGGTTGCTCACCAGGCGTGTGAGCAGGTCGTCGAGCCCGGACTGGCGAACACCCTCGCCAATGCCATGAGCAAGGACGATCAGCCGGGCGGCACATCCGCCGCAGCGGCCGGCTCCGCCGGCTGGACCCTGCCGATGGCAGGCAAGACCGGCACCACCGAGTCGAACAGGTCGTCCGGCTTCCTCGGGTTCACCAACAACTACGCCGCCGCCGTGTACACGTACGGCGACTCACCGACGCCGAGCGAGATCTGCTCGTTCCCGCTGCGGCCATGCAGCTCGGGCAACCTGTACGGCGGTAACGAGCCGGCTCGAACGTGGTTCGACGCCATGACACCGATTGCCACCAACTTCGGACCCGTCGCGTTGCCACCCGTCGACCAGAAGTACGTCCGCGGCTCGGCCAACGGCCAGGTACCCGACGTGACCGGCCAGAGCCAGTCGTCGGCGACATCGACTCTGCAGGGCGCAGGCTTCCAGGTGACGGTGGCCACCACGGCCGACCAGGCGGCTCGCGGCACCGTGGTGTCGACGTCCCCGTCGGGTTCGGCGGTCCCCGGATCGAACATCACGATCTACGTCAGTGACGGTTCGGTTCGACCTGCTCCGGCTCCGGCACCCGCGCTGCCGAACATCCAGATCCCGGACCTACCGCCGGGCATCCAGATTCCGGCGATCCCTGGGATCACGGCACCTCGCTGAGCGGCTCCGCCGCATGTGAGTGGAACCTCGTAGTCCACTACGAGGTTCCACTCACATCGATTGTCACAGGCGGTCTTTGACAGCCTTCGACAGTCGCGATCCGTCGGCCTTGCCTGCGGCGAGTCCCGACGCGATCTTCATGACCTGACCCATCTGCTTCATCGCCGGTCGCTCCCCGAGGTCTTCGGCGACCTGGGCGATCGCGGTGTCGACGATGTTCGCCAATTCCTCGTCGGTCAAGGGCGTGGGCAGGTACTCGTCGATGATCTGCGCTTCGGCGCGCTCGTTCGCAGCGAGTTCGCCGCGGCCGTTCTGCGTGTAGATCACGGCCGATTCGCCGCGCTTCTTCGCTTCCTTGGCAAGCACTTTGAGAACGTCGTCGTCGGTCAGATCGTGGGCCTCCTTGCCGGAGACCTCCTCGGTCTGGATGGCGGCGAGAATCATGCGCAGCGTTGCCAGGCGAAGCTTGTCCTTCGCCTTCATCGCTGCGGTGAGGTCGGTTCGGAGGCGGGCCTTGAGTTCGGACATGGCGGAAACGCTACGCGGCGCAGTCCTCGGCTCGCACGTCCATATCCGGTTGCTGCCGTATCGTGGATGAGGTGTCCGCACAATTCAGTCCCTCGTTTCTCAGCACGTCGACGCAACTGCGCAGTGCCTCCACACAACTGCGCAGTGCCTCCTCGCAACTGCGCTCCGCCGCAGAGCAGGCGCGCGACGCCGTCAGAGCAGCACCGTTGAAGAGTTCCGTGATCGGAACGGCGGGCGCGGCGGCGTTGGGTCTCGGATACGCCACACTCATCGAACGCAATGCGTTCACGCTGCGTGAGACGTCGATGGCGGTGCTCGAGCCGGGTTCGGCGACGCTGCGCGTACTCCACATCAGCGACCTGCACATGATGCCCGGACAGCGGATGAAGCAGAACTGGTTGCGTGAACTGGACCGCCTCGAACCCGATCTGGTCGTCAACACCGGAGACAATCTCTCGCACCAGCGCGCCGTGCCCAGCGTCGTGCAGGCGTTGGGGCCGCTGCTGGCTCGGCCTGGCCTGTTCGTGTTCGGTAGCAACGACTACTTCGCGCCCAAGCCGAAGAACCCGTTCAAGTACTTCGACAAGAACCACAAGCGCACCACCGGCGACTCGTTGCCGTGGCGCGACCTGCGGGCCGCGTTCTCCGAGCGGGGCTGGCTCGACGTGACGCATGTGCGTCGCGAGCTCGAGGTGGCCGGGGTACGGATCGCGTCGGCGGGCGTCGACGACCCACATCTGAAGCGCGACCGCTACGACACCATCGCGGGCCAGCCCAATCCGCTCGCAGACCTGCGCCTGGGCATCACGCACTCCCCGGAGCCGCGAGTGCTGGACAAGTTCGCTCAGGACGGTTACGACCTCGTCCTCGCCGGGCACACCCACGGCGGCCAGCTGTGCCTTCCGTTCTACGGCGCGCTGGTGACGAACTGTGAGATCGATCGTTCGCGGGTCAAGGGCCCGTCCAAGTGGGGCGCGCACACCCAGCTGCACGTCTCGGCAGGCATCGGAACGTCGCCGTACGCGCCTGCGCGGTTCTGCTGCCGCCCCGAGGCCACCCTGATCACGCTGACTCCGGCCCCGAGAACGGGTCCGAAAAACGTCTCCGACGAGGGCGTTTCGCGTTCCGAGGCAGTCGTGAGTTAGACTTCTCCAGCGGTACACGGGGTGTGGCGCAGCTTGGTAGCGCGCTTCGTTCGGGACGAAGAGGTCGTGGGTTCGAATCCCGCCACCCCGACAGTTGGACCACGAAGAGGGACCCATTCGATTCGATCGAATGGGTCCTTTTTTTCACGCGGTGGACGGCTACTGTGAGTCGACTCTGTCGACCCCGAGCGAACGGATCTCACGACCCATGCCGACCCCCACCCGCGTACACGTCAAGCACCGGTTCGTCTCTCCCCCCGAGGTCGTCTTCGCGGCGTTGTCGGAGCACGAGAACCTCGGCCCGCTCTTCATGGCGAAGATCGGCCGCGTTCGGGACGGTGACACCTCCCGCAACGGCGTCGGGTCGACGCGCAGCCTGAAGCTGGGTCCGCTTCCTGCGTTCGAGGAAACCACGATCACCTCCGAGCCCCATTCGCTGATCGAGTACCGCATCACCAAGGGCGGCCCGCTACGCGGCCACTGGGGCGTGCAGAAGTTCACCCCCACCGCCGACGGCGGCACCGAGCTCGACTACACGATCGGATTCGATGCACCCGTCCCCGGCCTCGCCGCGATCGTCGGTAAAGCACTGACGTCGAGCATCTCGAAGAATCTGTCGACCCTGGCTCCGTAGCGCCGCCACCCGGCGGCAAGTCATACCCGAGTAGGACACCGGACATACTCGGGACCGACGATTCTCGCCGCCGAATGCGGGACCGTCGAGGCATGGACATCGTCAGAACTCACAGCCTCGGCAAGCGCTACGACACCCATACCGTCGTCGACGACGTGAACCTTCGCATTCCTGAGGGCTGCGTCTACGGCTTTCTCGGTCCGAACGGATCGGGCAAATCGACGACCATGAAAATGTTGCTGTCCCTGATCCGACCGACCTCCGGCGAGGTGGAGATCCTCGGGAAGCCGATGAATCACGAGACCCGCCGCGGAGTGCTCTCGCACATCGGTTCACTCATCGAAGCTCCACCCGGATACGGCCATCTCACGGGTGCGGAAAACCTTCGCATCGTGCAACGCTCGCTCGGATTGCACGCCGAACAGATCGACCGGGCGGTGGCCACCGTCCGGCTGCAGGAGCACCTCGACAAGAAGGTGAAGAACTACTCACTGGGGATGAAACAGCGCCTGGGCATCGCGATGGCGCTCGCGCGCGAACCACGACTTCTGATCCTGGACGAGCCCACCAACGGCTTGGACCCGGCAGGCATCGAAGAGATCCGCGGCCTGCTCCGCCATCTCGCCGAACACGGCGTGACAGTGATGGTCTCGAGCCATCTACTCGGCGAGATCGACAAGACGGCGAACATGCTGGGGATCCTGAGCCAGGGGCGCTTGATCTTCCAAGGCACCCGCGACGAGCTGTTCGCCGCCGCCACTCCGGATGTACTCATCGACGTCATCGATCCAACTTGTGCGCATTCTGTTCTGCAACAGCGCATTTCGGTCGAGATCGAGGATCACACGCTGAGACTGTCCGGCATCGACGATCGAGGTGCCGCACAGGTGGTGGCAGAACTCGTCGGCGCGAACGCAGGCGTCTACGGCGTTCGGCGCGACGATCAGTCGCTCGAAGACGTATTCATGAATTTGACGAAGGGTGGCCGATTGTGACGACCGTACGCAACGAGTTCGCCAAACTCAGGCACCTGCACATCGGCGCGATCGCCGCTGTGTCGGTCGCCGCAATCGTCGGCTTGACCTTCGTCGGCGCTCTCACCGCAACAGCGTCGAAGGATTCGACCATGGTCTCCTGGGCACTGCCACTGGCCGGGCTGTCCCTTGCCATCCCCGTCGCATCCCCGCTGCTGCTCGCCGTGATAGCCAGCCGCACCATGGAAGTCGAGCACCAATCCAACGGCTGGCTGCTGAACCGGACCAATGGAGCCGACCGCGGAGCCCTCGTGCGCGCGAAGCTCGTCTCGACGGGCCTCGTCGTTGCCGGCGCGACGGTGGCGGCCAGTGCTGGCAGTGTGTTTCTGGGAACCGTCATCGGAGTGACCCAACCCTTGCCTGCCGCCCTGTGGTTGGGCTATACGGCGGCGGCGGTGACGATCAACCTCGTGATACTCGCTGTGCACCTGCTGATCTCAGCGCGTGTGGACAACCAACTGGTCGCGCTGGGAATCGGCATCGTGGGTACCGTCATCGCGATCTGCGCCTCCGGATTTCCCTCCTGGGCAGCACACCTGACGCCGTGGGGCTACTACTCCTTGGCGTCTGCCGCCGACTACCGAGGCGAACAGGTGGTGACGCTGAACCCGTCCTACGCCAGCATCGCAGCCCTCGCAGTTGTCGGGGCAGTGTCGTTCTGGCTCACGACCGTTCGACTCGATCGACAGGAGGTACGAGCATGAATGCGTTCTCGGCCGAAATGATCAAGCTCAGGCGCTCGCAGGCATGGGCGGTCGTCGTTCTCCTTCCGCTGATCATCGCGGGGGTCGGAACGTTCAACACGATCGCGTCGGGCGCAGAATTGGCAGAGGGATGGCGCACATTGTGGTTGCGCACAGTCGTGTTCTGGGGCCTGTTCCCACTCGCACTCGGAGTTGCGGTACTGGCATCACTGGTTTGGAAATCCGAACACCGAGGCGGGAATTGGAATGCCCTGATGAGTGGGCCGGTTCCGTCGGCGCGCATCGTGATCGCCAAGACCGCGGTGGTGGCAACACTGACCGCGGCCATGAACATCGTCATGCTGGCAGCCGTCGTTGTTCTCGGCAAGGTGGTCTTCTCGCTCGACGGAACGCTCCCCTCCGAGCTCCTCGCGACCGGTGCGCTGATAGTGGTGGGGTCACTACCGGTCGCGGCACTGCACTCCGCTCTGTCGATGGCTGTCAGGTCGTTCGCGGTGCCGATTGCCATCGCTCTCGTCGGGGCCGGTATGTCGGTGTTCCTCCTCACCGCCGAGGTGACCGGGGCGATCTTCGTGCTGCCCTATGCCCTGGCCACTCGCGCAACCCAGTTGACCTCCGGAACTTTCGGTGACTCGGGTTCGCCGACCACCGGAGCCGCACTCTCGGTCCTGACGGCCACGGCGCTGCTCACTGTCTCGGTTGTCGCATCGGCCGGCAGGGCGCTCGACCGCAAGGACATTCACGTCCAGTGACAGCTCGAGGCCCCGATCGGATGCTCTCGATCGGGGCCTCGTGGAACGTCGGGTCAGCTGGACGCAGCGCGCAGTTTCTCCAACAGCGGGCCGGCAGCCTCGGCGAGGAAGCGCTCCTGGGTCTCGTCGCCCACCTGCACGAGTGCGATGTCGGTGTAGCCGGCCTCCCAGTACGGCTTCACGGCCTCGACGATGGCGTCCAGGTCCGGTCCACACGGAATCGTGTCGGCCACATCCTCTTTGCGGACGAACTTGGTGGCTCCGGCGAAACCTGCCGTCGTCGGCAGATCGGCGTTGACGGCCCAGCCACCGGCGAACCAGCGGAAGCGATCGTGCGCGCGATCGACGGCCGCGTCCTTGTCCGGATCCCAGGAGATCG
>NZ_LVCU01000526.1:0-14252 GCF_001647185.1 Rhodococcus sp. EPR-147 | reverse complement strand
GTCGCCGTACTCGGCGAACCGCGCGACGGCCTTCTCGCCACCGGCTGCGATGCCGATGGGCACGCCGCCCTCGGGCAGGTCCCAGATCCGGGCGGAGTCGACGCGAAAGTGCTTGCCGTCGTAGGTGACCAAGCCACCGGCGTGCAATGCCCTGATGATCTCGAGCGCCTCGACGAACATGTCCTGCCGCTTGTCGATGGACGGCCAGCCCTCGCCGACGACGTGCTCGTTCAGGTTCTCACCGCTGCCGAGGCCGAGGGTGAAGCGTCCGTCGGCCAGAATTTGCAGCGTGGCGGCCTTCTGCGCGACGACGGCCGGGTGGTACCGGATGATCGGGCACGTCACGTATGTCATCAACTCGACGCGTTCGGTGGCCTGAGCCACCGCACCCAGCGTCGTCCATGCGTAGGGCGAGTGACCCATCGACGAGAGCCACGGCGAGTAGTGGTCGCTGGCGACCTCGAAGTCGAAGCCGACCTTCTCGGCTCCGACGGCGTACTTCACCAGCTCCTTCGGGCCGCTCTGCTCGGTCATCAACGTGTATCCGAAATTGGTCATGCTGTTCTCCTAAATTGTTGCGACGGAACCGGCGTCGACTCGGTAGTTCGATCCGTTGACGAAGGACGCGCGATCCGAACACAGGAACGTGATCACCGAGGCGACTTCCTCGGGTTCGCCTCGGCGTCCGAGCTCCATGTACGGACGCTCCTCGTCGAGGAAGCTCTCGATGGCACCGTCGCGGTCGGTTCCCTTCTCCTCGGCGCGCTTGTCCATCATCGCGTCGGTCATCGGGGTGTGAATGAACGCGGGAGAGACTGCGTTGACCAGCAGTCCCTCGGACGCATAGCTGCGCGAGAGCCCCTTGGCGAGGGCCAGCACGCCGGCTTTGGCTGCGCAATAGGGCAATTCGTCGTCGTACGGCTGCACGGCGTCCTCGGAGGTCAGCAACACGATGCGTCCCCAGCCACCGCGGCGGAGTGCGGGCAGAAATGCTCGCAGTAGCCGGACCGGTCCCATCAGGTCGATGTCGAGGGTGGAACGCCACCCCTCCTCGTCGATCTCGTGGAACAGCCCCTGCGCTCCGGTCACTCCCGAGGACTGGACGAGAATGTCGATGTCGCCCACTGCCTGCTGCGTCCGTGCTGCCAGGTTCTCGACCGCGTCGGTGTCGGTCACGTCCGCGGCGAACGCGAACAACTGCCCCTCCGCTGCGCCGAGTTTCGCTGCGGCCTCGTCGAGAAAGGTCTGATCCTTGTCGCTGATCACGACGCGAACCCCCTCGGCCAGCAGCATTTTCGCGGTGTGCCAGCCGATACCGGAGTCTGCTCCGGTGACCAGTGCTGTCCTACCGTTGATTCCCAAATCCATCGAATTCCACCTTGTGTATGAGAGTGCGGTCAGGCTGTGGCGTCGTGCGAGCGCGCAATGGTCAGCGCCGCATTCACCAGGGCCAGGTGGCTCAAGCCCTGTGGGAAGTTACCCAGAAACGATCCATCCGAAGCATCGATCATTTCGCTGTACAAACCGACGTCGTTGGACAGCTCCACCAGTTGGTCCATCAGAGCTGCGGCTTCGTCGTCTCGGCCGACGCAGGACAGCGCCGATACTCGCCAGAACGCGCAGGCCACGAAGGTCACCTCTTCCTTCGAGACCCCGCTGTAGCGGTACATCAACGGACCGGCACCGAGTTCTTCGACGAGCGCATCGATGGTGGACGAAAGACGTTCTCCCCGATCGAAATCCATCTCGGCCGCGAGCAGTACCGACGCATCGAGACCGTCGGCACCCGGGTACGCGAGGTAGGCCTGCCGCTCGTCCGACCAACACTCGGTCTCGATGTAGAGCCGGATGCGTTCCTTCTCGGCCTTCCATCGATCCGGTATCCCCGGGATCTCGCCTGCTTCTGCCAGGTGCACGGCGCAGTCCAGCGCCTGCCAGCAACCGAGCTTGGAGCTGGTGTAGTGCTGTTCGTCCTCGAGCTCCCAGATCCCCGCGTCCTTGCGCTGCCACGAATCGCAGGCCTCGTCGGCGATGGCGGCCAGCAGGCGCCCCGTCTGCGCGTCCAGAATGTTCCCCGCGTCGACGTACTGGCGGATGATCGAGAACAGGTCACCGAAGATCATCAGCTGCAGCTGATCCGCGGCAGCGTTGCCGTTGACCACCGGCCCGATGCCTCGCCAGCCGGGAACGTCGGGTTGTTCCGTGCCACCGGGTAGTTCACCACCGAGGGTGTAGAAGACGTTCACCAACGGATCGTTGACTCGGATCACTTTCAGCAGCCACGCCACTGCAGCATGGATCTCCTCGCGAAGGCCGAACCGTTGCAGCGCACGGATGGTGTACGCCGCGTCGCGCACCCACGCGTAGCGGTAGTCCCAGTTCTTGCCACCGGTCCTGTTCTCGGGCAGAGAGGTGGTGGCAGCGGCGGCGATGGCACCGGAGGGGCTGTGCAGCAACAACTTCAGAGCCAGCGCGCTCCGCGCCACATGCTCCGCCCACGGTCCCTGATACGAGAACTCGTCGGACCACACGCGCCAGTTGGCGATCGTGCGGTCGATCCCCTCGTCGAGGTGCTGCGGATCGGGCAGGGGCAGCGGCTCGTTCTCCGTGCCCACGACGCCCAGCACATGCCGAGAATCCGGGTGGGAGGTGAAGACACCACCGATGTCGCGGTCCGCGACATGCACCTCCTCGATTCCCAGAGTCCGCACGGCCAGGGTCAATCCGTCGACCCGCAACACGGTGCCGTGCTCGGTGTCGTACGCCCACGGCGACGCGATGCCGAGCATGGTGCCCGGTGCCACGGACCACGACAACTCGACGGTGCCGTCGAGACCCTCGACGCGACGGGCCAACTCCACCCACGGAAGACGCCCGGCGACACCGGTGTTCAACGAGTCGGTGACTCGAACGGTACCGGTGTCGGTACGGAACGTCGTGCTCAGCACATTCGTCCCGGGGACGAATTCACGCTGGACGGTGAACTCCTCCAGCGGCGTCAGCTGAATGTATCCACCGTTCCCAGCGTCGAGCAACGCTGCGAACGGCGGCGGCGAATCGAGGTTCGGAACCGGAAACCAATCGATCCGGCCGTCGTCGGCGATCATCGCCACAGTGCGGCCGTCACCGATGGCACCGTAGCTCTCGATGGGGACATAACCGTCGACCCTGGGGTGCGGCTTGCGGAACTCGCTCAAGCACTTGCCTTTTCATCGGAGTAGAAGGGACTGTCCTCGATGTTGGCGAGCAGATCGGCGGGGTCGTCGAACACCGCTACCGCCCCCGCGTCGAGCAATTCTCCGCGCGAGATACCACCGCTCAGTACACCGACGGCTCGTACACCCGCGCGACCGGCCGACTCGATGTCCCAGACGCTGTCGCCGACCATCACCGCCTTGGATGCCTCGACGCCGGCCCGTTCGAGTGCAACCGCGACGATGTCGGGCTCCGGCTTGGCTACGTCGGCGTCCTCGCCGCTCGTCACCACGGCAACGGAGTCCTCGACATCGAGCAGGTCGCGCAACGTCGACAGCTCGCTCTCCGGAGCCGAGGTTGCAAGCACCACGGTGATGCCGAGAGAGTTCAAGTCCGCCAACAGTTCACGGGCACCCGGCAGCACTTCGAGATCCGCCGACGCAGCAGCGTAGTACTCGCCGTGCAGCTTCTTCGTTTCGTGGGCAAGCGCGCTGTCCGAGGACCCGACGAGCGTCTCGAGCAGTTTCGACCCGTCCATCCCGATGCAGCGGTGAACACGCCAGGAAGCAACGGAACCACCGGCCTCACGAAACGCGCGCGACCACGCGTCGACGTGCACGTAGTTGGAATCGACGAGGGTGCCGTCGATGTCGAGCAGAACTGCGTCGACCGTCGGCTTCAAAACAGGCATGGTTTTCGGATACCCGGGGGTGGTGCAGGCAAACAACAGGCCCCCCGCTGTGCGCGAGGGGCCTGTCGGGTGGGAAAACGTCAGCTGGCCTGGGCCTGCCACATCCAGTGCAGCTGCTCGAGACGAGCAGTGATGCCGATGAGCAGGTCCTGGGTCACCGGATCGGCTTCGCCGGTGTCGGCGATGCGTCCGCGAAGACGCTCCACGACCGCGGCGAGGTTGTCGACGACCGCTGGGACGACTTCGCTGTCCTTGGTCCATCCGGCACCGAAGCCCTTGGTTCCTGCCGTCGAGGAGACGGTGGCTGCGCGCCCGTCGGGGCTGACGCCGATAGCGGTGGCGCGCTCGGCGGCCTGGTCGGTGAATTCACGTGCGGCCGTGACCAGCTCGTCGAGCTCGAGGTGCACCGACCGGAAGTTCTTGCCGATCACGTTCCAGTGCGCCTGCTTGGCGATGAGCGAAAGGTCGATGAGATCGACCACGGTTCCCTGAAGCGCGTCGCCGGCAATCTTCTGCTGGCCTGCGTCGAGGGTGCTGGTGATGGGGTTCGTCATGATGTGGCCTCCCTGCCGTTGGACGACGGTATGCATCGCACACCATTATTGTTCTTCCGTCTGTACTAGACAACGGCAGGTCGACCCCCGTTGTTCCGGATCGACGTCACATCCGCTGTGACGCCGATCCCAACATCAGACCTTGGCTGCTTCGTCGGCAGGATCGTCGATTGCGCCTGCACCCGTGGTCGGTGCGGTCTCGTTCTGCTGCGACCGAACGCCTTCCTCGACCTTCTTGCCGAGTTCGGGATCGACGTTGGTCCAGTACTCGAACACGCGGCTCAGAACGGGCTCGCTGACGCCGTTGAGGACGTGCCCCACGATGTTCCCGACGAGGCGCTCGCGCTGCGCGTCGTCCATGACCTCACGGACCAGGGCTCCCGCTTGCACGAAGTCGCCGTCCTCGGGGTGCTCGATGTACCCGGTGCGCACGAAGCGGGGCTCGAAGTCCCATGCTCCGTCGTCGCCGTACTTGTTCGTGTCCGCCGACGGGCCGCCGAACGAGTTCGGCGCGTAGACGGGCGTCTCCGGGGAGTTGAACGAGTACCGCATGTTGCCGTCCTTGGAGTACGAGTTGACCTCGGACTTCGGGGCGTTGACCGGCAGCTGCGCGTAGTTGGCTCCGATGCGGTATCGGTGCGCGTCGGCGTAGGAGAAGACGCGGCCGAGCAGCATCTTGTCGGGGCTGAAGCCGATGCCGGGCACGGTGTTGGACGGCTCGAACGAGCTCTGCTCGATCTGCGCGAAGAAGTTCTCCGGGTTGCGGTTCAAGGTCATCTTGCCGACCTCGATCAACGGGTAGTCCTTCTGCGACCAGACCTTGGTGAGGTCGAACGGGTTGTACTTGTAGTTCTCGGCCTCGTCGTACGGCATGAGCTGCACCTTGAGGGTCCAGCTGGGGAAGTCGCCGTTCTTGATGGATCCGAAGAGGTCCTGACGGTGGTGGTCGGGGGACGTACCCGCAACCTCGTCCGCCTTGTCCTGCGTCAGGTAGTCGATGCCCTGGTCGGTCTTGAAGTGGAACTTGACCCAGGTCTTGGTGCCGTCCTCGGCGATGAGCTGGTACGTGTGCGAACCGAACCCGTCCATGTGGCGGAACGACTTGGGGATACCCCGGTCGCCCATGAGCCACGTCACCTGGTGCGCCGACTCGGGCGAGAGGGTCCAGAAGTCCCACTGCATGTTGTTGTCGCGCAGACCGGAGTCGGGCATGCGCTTCTGGCTACGGATGAAGTCCTGGAACTTGATCGGGTCCTTGACGAAGAAGATCGGGGTGTTGTTGCCGACCAGGTCCCAGTTGCCTTCTTCTGTGTAGAACTTCAGCGAGAATCCGCGCGGGTCACGCCAGGTGTCGGGGCTGCCCTGCTCGCCGGCGACAGTGGAGAAGCGCGCCAGCATCTCGGTCTTGGCACCGGGCTGCAATGCCTTCGCCTTGGTGTATTTGCTGATGTCTCCGGTGATCTCGAGTTCGCCGAATGCGCCTGCGCCCTTGGCGTGCACGACGCGCTCCGGGACCCGCTCGCGGTTGAACTGCGCCATCTTCTCGATGAGGTAGTGGTCGTGGAGAAGGATCGGTCCCTGCGTTCCGGCGGTCAGCGACTGATCGTCGCTGGGGACGGGAATTCCCGAGTTGCTGGTGGTCGGTTTGTTGGTGATCGGCTTGGTCATACGAAGCCTCCTGTAGGGCTGAATCGAGTTCGGAGAGGGCTGCTCTTCAATAGATCTGTGAAACCGAGCGGCCGTACGCTGGACCGCAGTATCAGACGGAATGCCTCGTGCAGTCGCCGCACAAACCCCAGAAGACGATCTCGGCTTCGTCGACGACAAATCCGTGGGTGTTCTCGGGGACGAGACACGGCGCCGCTCCGACGACGCAGTCGACATCGGCAACCACATGACACTCTCGGCACACGAGGTGGTGGTGGTTGTCCGCCGTCCGGCTCTCGTACAGCGCGGCCGAACCGGCAGGTTCGATGCGACGGAGCAAACCTGCATCGACGCAGGCCCTGAGCACGTCGTACACGGCCTGGGTCGACACCGAACCACCGTCCTCCCGGACGGCGGCGGCGATGTCGTCGGCGTCTGAATGCGGTCGGGCTGTGACCGCATTCAGAACTGCAACCCGGGGTCCGGTGACGCGGAGACCGACCGAGCGCAACTGCGCTGCGGGGTCGACGCGTTCGGTGAGCTGCATGCACTCCAGTATGCCCCTAATCTGGACTAAGTCAAGAAAAGTGGCCTGCGGCTACCCGACCAGGCGCGCTTCACCCGTCCGCATCGAACCGGTCACGATCTGCAAGCCGAAATACGTGCCCGACGGCATCCAGCGACTCAGCGTCGGGCCCTTCGCGTCCACCTCGACGCGGGCCAACCTGGCTTTGCCCTTCAGGCTCGCGGTGGCGATGGCCGAGCCGCCGGCCACCGGCTGCGCGAAACCGACGGAGCCGAGCATCGGGAACTGCGGTCCCACGGCGCGGGACGTCGTCCGCACCGACCATTCGTCGCCGCTCGCCCCGGCCTCGCCCAGCACGTCACCCTCGAACTCGGCCAGCACCTTGGGCAGGTGCCAGTTGGTCCGGCCGCCGTGCACCGACGTCGCGGAATCGACGGCGATGAACGGCACCGCCATGCGAGGCACGCGTCCGACATCCCGGCGCAGCGCCGGGCTCGCCAGGATCTCGCGGTACGGACCGACCGGCGACGTGGTGTAGTCGACGACCATGCACATCGTGATCGGCAGCGTCTTGGCACCGCTCGGCGCGAAATCCGACGAGCGGGCCCGATGCCACCAGATCGTGGCTCGCACGTTCGCCGGCCACGGCGCTGCCGGACTGACCGGCCAGTCGGTGCGATCGGTATCGGATTCGGTGACACTCCACATCAGGAATCCCTCCCCACGACGGTCAGTGGAAGCCGCAGGGCGCCCGGTGCCGACACCGGCACCACCGGCTGCACGGGCTGAGTGGGTGCGATCTCCTGATAGCCAGAGCCCACCGCGGGTCGCCGGTCGGGCTCACCCTTGTTGGGCCACAACGCCATTGCTCGCTCGGCCTGGGCGGTGATCGTCAGGGACGGATTGACGCCGAGGTTGGCGCTGACGGCCGAACCGTCGAGCACGTGCAGCCCCTCGTAGCCGTAGACGCGCTGGTAACCGTCGATCACGCCGGTCTGCGGCGAGTCGCCGATCGCGCAGCCACCGAGGAAGTGCGCGGTCATCGGAATGTTGACGATCTCGGCGATCGACCCGCCCGGGTCACCGCCGATCTTGTCCGCGAGCAGACGAATTGCCTCGTGCCCCTGCGGAATCCACTGCGGCGGTGGATCACCCGCGCCGGGCCTGCTGGTGAGGCGACGCCCGAACGGCCCCTTCTTGGATCCGAGCTCGAGCGAGTTGTCGTCGGTCTGCATCACCAACGCGATGACGGTTCGCTCCGACCAACGATGCACCGACAGGCTCCGTACCGCAGCGCCGGGGTGACGGAGTGCGACGCCGAGCGTCTTGAGTACGCGCGGCATCTTGCCGCCGCCGTCGCTGAGCACGGTCTGCAGTAGGCCGATTGCGTTGCTGCCCTTGCCGTATCGCACCGGTTCGATGTGCGTGTGATCGTCCGGGTGGAACGACGACGTGATGGCCACGCCCTCGTGGTAGTCGACCTCACGGCCGCGAGCGGTCGCGGCGAGCACAGCCTCGGAGTTGGTGCGCACCAGCGAGCCGATCTTGTCCGACAACCGCGGGAGCGAGCCCTTCTCCTTGGCCGCGAGCATCAGCTTCTGGGTGCCGTAGGTGCCGGCCGAAAAGATCACCTGATCGGCGGTGATCGTCTTCTCCTTGCGACGCAGCTTGCCACCGGTCCGACGCGTCACCACGTCGTAGCCCGCGCCGTTCGGCCGCACGTCCACGACGGTGGTCAACGGAAGAACATGCGCGCCTGCGTGTTCGGCGAGGTACAGGTAGTTCTTGACGAGGGTGTTCTTCGCGCCGACGCGGCAGCCGGTCATGCACGCTCCGCATTCGGTGCAGCCGGTGCGCTCGGGCCCGGCACCGCCGAAGAACGGGTCGGGCGCGGTGCGGCCGCGATCTCCGAAGTAGACGCCCACCGGGGTCGAGGTGAACGTGTCCCCCACCCCCATGTCCTCGGCCACCTCTTTCATCACCTTGTCCGAGGCGGTGATGGTCGGGTTGGTCTCGACGCCGAGCATCCGCCGGGCCTGGTCGTAGTACGGATTCAGCTCGCGCTGCCAATCGGTGATCGAACCCCACTGCGGGTCCTCGAAGAACTTCGCCGGGGGTTGATACAGCGTGTTCGCGTAGTTCAGCGAACCTCCGCCGACGCCCGCTCCCGCCATCACGAGCACATCGGGCAGCAGGTGGATACGTTGCACCCCATAGCAACCCAATGCCGGAGCCCACAGATACTTGCGCAGCCGCCAGCTCGTCTTCGGCAGCTCGTCGTCCTCGAACCGTCGACCGGACTCGAGTACCGCCACCCGGTACCCCTTCTCGACCGCCCGCAACGCGGCAACGCTGCCGCCGAAACCGGAGCCGATGATCAATACGTCGTAGTCGCTCATGCGGATACCACCTCGTTGTCTGAGTCGAGAGCGTCGGAGACGAGCCGATAATTCGGCACGTCGAACTCGCGCGTCTTGTTGCGGAACCGGAATGTGTAGGTGGGCCACATCGTGGAATTGCGGCCGTTGGCGTCGAGGTACCAGCTCGAGCACCCGCCGGCATTCCACACGGTGCCGTCGAGCGCGGAATCGACCCACGAATTGTGTTGCCGCTGAGCGGATTCGTTGACCTCCACGGCCGCGATCCTGCGATCCTTCATCGCGTGCAGCGCGGACACCACGTAGTTGGCCTGCGACTCGAGCATGTAGACGATGGAACTGTGCCCGAGGTTGGTGTTGGGGCCGTACATCAGGAACAGGTTCGGGAAGCCGGCGACGGTGGTGCCGAGATGCGCCTGCGGGCTACCGCCCCAGTGCTCCGCGAGCGTCCGACCGTCGTTGCCGCGCAGCAGATGCGACACCGGCGGCTCGGTGGGGGTGAACCCCGTCGCGAAGATGATGGTGTCCACCTCGTGGTTGCGGCCCGAGGCGTCGACGACGCCGTTCTCGGTCACCGACGTCAGCCCCGACGTGACGAGATCGACGTCCGGCCGGTCCAGTGTCGGCAGCCAATCATTGGACAGCAGAAGCCTTTTGCAGCCGGGCGCGTAGTCGGGAGTCAGCGCCGCACGTTTCACCGGGTTCTTGACCTGGCGCTTCAGATTCGATTTCGCGAACACCTTCACCGCGGGCAGCAGCCACGGGTTGTCCGCCAGCACGGTCACGTAGGCCTCGCGGTAGCCGTAGATGACACCGCGAACCGCGCGGTGCGCCAGAGGGATTCGCTCGTACAGCGTGCGCTCGAGCCGGCCGATGGTGCGGTCCAGGCGCGGAATCACCCACGCGGGGGTGCGCTGGAAGACGGTGAGCCGCTCGGCCCGGTCGACTATCTCGGGGACGAACTGCACCGCAGACGCCCCGGTGCCGATCACGGCGACCCGCTCGCCGGTGAGGTCGTGCTCGTGATTCCAGGTCGCAGAATGGAACACGGTGCCCGAGAACGTGTCGATGCCGGGGACGTCCGGGATCTTCGGAGTGGACAACGCGCCGGTGGCGGCAACCAGAACACGCGCGCTCGCCGAACCCTGCGACGTCTGCACCGACCAACGCTTGTTCACCTCGTCCCAGGTCGCGGACTGCAACTCACAGTTCGTGACGATGCGATCGTTCAGGTCCAGACGATCCACCACCGAACGCAGGTAGTCGAACAATTCGGGCTGACGCGCGAAGGTGTGACTCCACTTGGGGCTCGGGGCGAACGAGAACGAGTACAGCGAGGTCGGCACGTCGCATGCACACCCCGGGTAGGTGTTGTCTCGCCACGTCCCACCCACGTCGGACGCGCGCTCGATGACGGTCACGTCGGCAGTCGGGTCGGCGGCGAGGATCTTCGCCACCGCGGCCAGGCCTGCGAAGCCGGCTCCGACCACCAGCACGTCGAGCTGTTCGGGGAGAGTTGCGTTCACGAATCCATCACCTTTTCGGACCAGACGGGAAGGAGCCGCCCGCGCAGTTGCGCGTCGGCTTCGGGAGTGCGGAACAGCGCCGAGACGGCCAGTCCGCGGGCGAGTTCGACACTGAGCTCGATGGATTCGGGGGACATCCGGCTACCCATGACGATCTGGGCACCGCCCTGAATGGCCTCGGCGACGCGCCGCTCCAAGGGGATCATCGCCTCGTGCAGCGCCGGGTCGGTACGGGCAGCCACCCAGAGCTCGAGCGCGGCGTAGAACAGGGGCCCGGAGAATGCGTCGGCGAGGATCTCGGGTCCTCGCTCGGGGTCCGGTTCGGCTTCGAGGATCTCCGAGAGACGACGATCGACGAGGTGCTCGACGGCCGCGATCAGCAAGGACTCCTTGGTCGGGAAGTGGTGCAGCTGCGCTCCCCGCGAGACACCGGCACGCCGCGCGATCTCCTGGGTGCTGGTCTTGGCGAAGCCCAGTTCGACCAGACAATCGATCGCGGCGTCGAGCAGCTTCGCCCGGGTGCCCGCAGTGCGTTCGGCCTGCGTTCGGCGCTCGGTGGGCGCTGAGTCGTCGAGCCCTGTGTCGGTAGTCACACTTGGCACAGTAGCGCTAAATCAACAAACAGTCCAGCCTGACTTTAAGTTTGCTTCGGGAAGCAGTCGGTCTCGATCTCACCGGTTGATCGGAAAGTCGACTGGACTGCGCGCACCGCTTTCCAAACCATTTCCACTGTCTCGGCTCTACGATCAGGTCGGTTCGACCTGCTGTAGCCACGCGAATGCTGCGTCGAATCAGGCAAAAGAGGGCCGATGACAATCTCGACCGTCGCTGTTCGTGGGGCCGCATGCGCAGTCGTGGTAATCCACGCGTTCACCTCAGCCGACTGCAGCAGTGGATCCGACTCGGCGACCGCAGACAAGCTGGCACCACAGTTTGCGGTGATCGACCATGGGCAATTCCGTCGCCATGCCCCTCGCTTCTCATGGTCGCTTCGACTACTCCCCCATCGGCGATCGCCCACAGTTCGAGTGGCCGGGTGGGGCGCGCCTCGCGGTGTACGTGGCAGTCAACTGCGAGCACTTTCCGTACGACGACGGAGGGCCAGGGCTGGGCTACACACCCGGGATGGACCAGCCGAACACTTACAACTGGGGTTGGCGCGAGTACGGCAACCGGGTGGGCGGGTTCCGGATCGCGGAGACGTTGCAGCAGAGCGGTTTTCGCCCGACATTGCTCGTCAATACCGAGGTGTACGAGCATGCTCCGCAGCTGGTCGACGCCTTCCGCGCCCTCGATGCGGAGGTCGTCGCGCACGGACGAACGAACGCCGTGCAACCGAACGATCAAGACGAGGAAGCCGAACGACGCTCGATCGACGAGGTGACGACCGCCATCGAGCGCCAAGAGGGAGCACCGCCTCGGGGTTGGATGAGCCCCGGCGCCAACCCCAGCCGAGTGACCGAGGACCTGCTCGCCGAACGTGGCTACGAATACACCTTGGACTGGCCCATCGATGATCAGCCGGTCTGGCTGAGGACCCGCGGTGGCCCGTTGCTCAGCGTTCCGTACCCGCACGAGGTGAACGACCTTCCGGTGTTCGTTCACCATAACCAGACCGCAGCGACGTTCGAGCGCAACATAATCGACAGTTTCGACGAACTGAAGGAGAATTCGGAGCACCAACCCGTAGTGCTCGCCATCTCTCTGCACACGTTTCTCACCGGACAGCCTTACCGACTTCGCCGGTTCCGGTCCGCCCTGCAGCACATGCTCGACAACAGCGACGGCGTCTGGTTCACCACACCGGGCGAGATCGCCACGCACTATCGCGGTCTCGTAGCTCCCTCGGACACCGGCCGTCGACCGCTGCGCGACGGATAGGCGACGGACAGTACACCGCTGGTGCCGCCTACGACCTGGTCCACATGGATGCCTACCGAGTGTTGAAAGCCAGCCGGTCGTCGGTGAAGCAGGTCAAGGGTGCACCGATGCCCTCTCCGATCGCGGTGGTTGCTGCGGCCGTGGAAGGGTCGGTACTCGACTTCGAGTCGGAAAAGCTCGGGCGCGCAGGAGAACTGCTGATGCGTGAGGTGCCTGGCCCGTAAGCGCTGATCGACAGCACCGTGCGCGCAGGGGGCCAGCCCGCCGAAGCCGCGCCGAATGCCGCGCGGCTGGCGCACGGCTTCGAGAGAGGGAATGGCTTGGGCGGCCGAGTGGCGCGACTGATGTGTTGTCAGGCTGCGCGACGTTTTCGGCGGTGGTAGCTGGGGATGGGTTGTCGTGTGGGGTCGATGGATTCGGGTGGGATGGCGTAGGGGTGTCCGTCGTCGCCCATGAGCAGTTGCCAGTCGCCGTGGTGGACGAGGCGGTGGCATTCTCCGCAGACCAGCGCGAGGTTGTTCAGGTCGGTGCGGCCGCCGTGTTCCCAGAACTTCACGTGGTGGGCCTGGCACCACTGTGCGGGGCGGCCACACATCACGCAGCACCGATCGCGGATGGTCAGGGCGATGCGTTGGTCGTCGCTGGCAAGTCTGGTGCTGCGGCCCAGGGCGAGCGGGACGCCGTGGTGGTCGACGATGACCGGGGTGAGGTCGGCGTCGCAGGTGAGAAGTTCGGCGAAAGTGCGGCTCATCGGCCCGGTCCAGTCGAAGTGGAAAGGCCAGTCGGCATCACCGCGCTCGGGTGCAGACTTCTGCCCGCAATGGTCACCGGCGGCAGTGCTGGGACCGACGCGATCGCCGCGGGGATCACCGGTCCGTGAACCGTCGCCGGCACCGCTCCCGACGTCGTGACCGCCATCAGCATCGTCGGGACCCGTGTCGGCATCGCCGGTCCGTGAACTGTCGTCGGCACCAGCACTGCTTTCGCTGACGTGGGGACCGCCGCCAGCATCACCGGTCCGTGAACTGTCACCGATGCCAGCAAGGTTCCCGCTGACGCGACGACCGGTTCCACGATCGGGACCCGCGTCGGTATTGCCGGCCCTTGAGTCGTCGCCGGCACCAGTACGGTTCCCGCTGACGCGACGACCGGCACCACGATCGGGACCCGTGTCGGTATCGCTCGTTCGTGAACTGTCGCCGGCACCCGCGCCGCTCCCGCTGACGCGACGACCGTTGCCACGATCGGGACCGCCCTCGGTATCGCTTGTTTGTGAGTGGCCGCCGGTACCGGATGCCGTCGAACCCGTTGTTGCGCTGTTCGGTTGCGTGTGTCCGCGGTCGGCGAGCAGGTCACGCAGCGGGACGATCAGGTGCACCGATGCCCGCGACCCGCCCGCCGATCCGCGGCCACCACCGCTCAGGTGCCGGTCGAGGATCCGATCGAGTGCATCGGCCCGCCGCTTCGACGGCCCACGTAGATCGCGTTCACCACCGGGGCCGGGCTGCGGCGCGGTCAACGCCGACAGTGCGGTGAGCAGCTTCTCGGCCAGGAGTCGGTCGACGTTGCCGCCCATCTGGAAGCGGCCACTGGCAAGCGGGTGAACATCGAAACGGTTCAACTCCGGGTTCTCCGACACCGGTATCGGCGGCGGTCCAGCTGGAACAGGTTTCGGCCGAGCAGGTTCGGGCTCGCCCGAGCCAGCTGCGTCACCCGCGTCAGCTCGGCTCGCACGGTCCCGCTCTTGCTCCCGCTCCTGTTCCCGCTCCTGTTCTTGTCGTTGCTTCTCGGCCTGCTCGTGGCGGGCTCTGGCGTCCTCGGCCGCGGAATGCGCCAGTGCCTGCGCGCGGGAGG
>NZ_LVCU01000525.1:0-5013 GCF_001647185.1 Rhodococcus sp. EPR-147 | reverse complement strand
CGGTCGGTGAGCCACTGCCCCAGCTCCATCTGACGGGCCGCGGACCCGTCGGTGATACGCACCGATCGCGCGTACCACCGGGTCACCGACGAGTAGCCGAGTTTCATGGCCAGACCGCGGCGGTCCATTTCCACCAGCAGCGTCAATCGCGTTGCAGCGAGCTCGTTTTCGAGGGAGGACACGCCAGCGAGCTCGGAGACCAATTCCTGGTCGCCGAGCCCGAACACATCCCCCCATGTCTTCACACCACGAAAGCTATACCCACCCACCGACAAGCTTTGTCACGGAGCGACGGTGCGGTACCTGAGCATCATTTCGTGGTCCTCGTGATCAAGCATGTGGCAGTGCCACATGTACCCCTGCAGTTCGCCGCCCCCACCCATGTCGTGTCCACCGTGCTCGCCGCCGTGGTGCGCGGCCGGCCCGGCGAAGGTGGCGTCGGGGTCGAACCCGAGCTCGTCGGCCGTCGGGAATCCAACGAGGATCTGCGTGACGGTGCCCGGGTAGGTGTTGACGGTGTCCTTCCACCCGGCTTCCCACGCCGCCGGGGGCACCGACGGACCGGTGAGGAACTTCTCCACCGGCGGAGCCCATCGGGTACCGAATGTGGGCCTGGGGAAATCACGTTGGTAGGCGGCGAGGTCGATCGGGATGCGTCCCAGCGTCCGGAAGTGGGCCAGGTGCAGGTGAATCGGGTGCGGCTCCACCGTCGTGTTGACGATGTTCCACATCTCCACGGTCCCCTGCTTGGGCATCTCGATGTCCGGGTCCGAGTACCTCAGGTTGTTCAGGTTCATCAGCGTCATGTCCAGGTTGAGCCCACCGGACGGCTGGTTGACGGTGACCGTTCGCGTGAATGTCGCGGTCGGCAACGGCGGCAACACATCCGGCTGCCCCTTGCCACCGCGCAGCAGCGTCGGCATGCCGCCCCGGAACCCCGCCGCGGACGCGACGCGGAACTGGCAGAACATCGGCATCGGGACCGCACCGAGCGATGCCGCCTGAGCGGGTGGTGGCTCGTCGTTGAGCAGCTCGATCAGTGCGCCCGGCTCCACGGCACCGAAATCGAGGAGGATGTCGGCGCGCTCGGCCGGGGCGAGTCGGATGCTGGTGGCTTCCACCGGAGCGTCGAGCAATCCCCCGTCGTTCCCGATGACCCAGAATCGAAGTCTGTTGGTGAAGAACAGGTTCCACACGCTGTACGACCCTGCGTTGACGACGCGCAGTCGGTACATTCCCCTGGCGACTTCCATCGTCGGCCAGATCTTGCCGTTGACGACGCCCACGTCTCCGGTGCCGCCGCCCTCCCATTTACCCTGCGGCACAGTGATGTTGGAACGGATACTCATGCTGCCGTCGGGATTCATGATCTTTTCCTGCAGCACCAACGGCAGCTCGAACTCACCCGACGGCAGACCCAGCACATTGTCGGACGTACCGGTGTCCCAACGGTCCCGCACGAGGTTCATGCCGAGCAGGCCCGCGTACACGTTGATGCGCGTCATCGACATGGCGTGATCGTGGTACCAGAGTCCCGCGGCGTCGTTGAGCCCCGAGAAGTTGTGCGTCATCGACTCCCCCGGGCGCACCAGCATCTCGGAGTGACCGTCGCTCGCCGGTTCGGTGACGGCACCGTGCAAGTGCAGCGCCGTCGGTGTCATCGTGCGGTCCATCTCGCTCATGCCGTGCAGCGAGGTGTCGATGTCGGCGGCGAGCGGGTTGCCTGCGGTTGTGTTGGAGTACTTCAGTGTCCAGGGCTGGCCGGTCTGCGACTCGATGGTCGGTCCGAGGTAGTCGCACTGGCCGTATCCGAAGGTGGGCGCCGGCCGTAGATCGGCGTGGAACACGTGGGTGGAGCTGTGCGCGTCCAACGTCACCTCGGTACCGCTGATCAGCGGCAACCTGGGCAGCTCGTCCCGGAACGGCGTGAGGGGCGGTGAGTGGAACAGCAGGGGGCTCTGGCCACGAAGGAAGTCGTCGGCCATCGCGCGGCGCGTCGTCGACGCCACCGGGAGTGCAGCGGCACCAGCGGCTACTGCGGCGACGGCGAGCCCACGAAGGGCGGTTCGCCTGGACACAGATCCGCTCACCGAGCCACCTCTCTCCTTGTTGTGATTGGGGCCATACTATGTGCCCGTCGGCTCCCGCCGTCACCCCACACTCGGATCGTCCGGCACGTTCCTGCCGGTGGAGGGATCTATCTGTCATGGCAACGATTACTTTCGAGCGCACCACCAGGCTGTTTCCGGGCTCCGACGCCCCCGCGGTGGACGAGCTCGACCTGCACATCGAGGACGGTGAATTCCTCGTTCTGGTCGGCCCGTCGGGTTGCGGAAAGTCGACGTCGCTGCGGATGCTCGCGGGGCTCGAGGAGGTCAATTCCGGTCGCATCCTCATCGGCGGCAAGGACGTCACCCACTCCGAACCCAAGGATCGCGACATCGCGATGGTGTTCCAGAACTACGCGCTGTATCCGCACATGACCGTCGCCGAGAACATGGGCTTCGCTCTGAAGTTGGCGAAGGCGAACAAGGACGACATTCGCGCTCGCGTCGAGGAGGCCGCGAAGCTACTCGACCTCGAGCCGTATCTCGATCGCAAGCCCAAGGCGCTCTCGGGCGGTCAGCGTCAGCGAGTTGCCATGGGCCGCGCCATCGTTCGGCAGCCGCAGGTGTTCCTGATGGACGAGCCCCTGAGCAATCTCGACGCCAAACTGCGAGTCCAGACGCGCACCCAGATCGCGCAGTTGCAGCGCCGGCTCGGGACGACGACGGTCTACGTCACCCACGATCAGGTCGAGGCCATGACGATGGGCGATCGCGTCGCCGTCCTGAAAGGTGGTGTGCTGCAGCAGTGCGCCACCCCGCGCGAGCTGTACCGGAAGCCGGTCAATGCGTTCGTCGCCGGGTTCATGGGCTCACCGTCGATGAATCTGTTCCGCGTCCCGGTCACCGACGGCGGCGTTCGCCTGGCCGATCAGGTGATACCGGTGCCGCGACAAACTCTCGGCTCGGCCACCGAGGTGATGTTCGGCATCAGACCCGAGCACATCGAGATCGCGAGCAGCGGAATCGCTCTGGAGATCGACGTGGTCGAGGAACTCGGCTCCGAGGCCTTCGTGTTCGGCCGTGCGGACATCAACGGCCGCACCGAGACCATCGTCGCACGGGCCGATTGGCGCAGCCCACCCGAGAAGGGTGACCGCGTCCACGTCCGTATCGACGACGCGCACGCGCACATCTTCGACGCCTCCGCCGAGGGTCACCGCCTGAACTGACCGTCGTGCGCGTTGTGCGTACCCCTGGGGACGCACAACGCGCACGGCGTCAGACCAGCAGCTCGGCGATCTGAATCGTGTTGAGCGCCGCGCCCTTACGCAGGTTGTCGCCCGAGACGAACAGTGCCAGTCCGCGGCCCTCGGGAACACCCGGGTCCTGGCGGATCCGGCCGACGAGGGAATCGTCCGCGCCTGCGGCCTGCAACGGCGTCGGCACGTCGACCAGAGAGACGCCCGGGGCGGAGGCGAGCAGCTCACGAGCGCGTTCCACCGAGAGCGGGTTGGCGAATTCGGCATTGATCGACAGCGAGTGCCCGGTGAACACGGGCACGCGGACGCAGGTGCCGCTCACCAGCAGGTCCGGCAGGCCGAGGATCTTGCGCGATTCGTTGCGCAGCTTCTGGTCCTCGTCGGTTTCGCCGGATCCGTCGTCCACCAACGCACCGGCCAGCGGCAGGACGTTGAAGGCGATGGGCGCGACGTACTTGTTCGGGGCCGGGAAATCCACCGACGAACCGTCGTGCACCAGCTTTTCGACGTCGCCGATGACGGCGCGCGCCTGGGTGGCGAGCTCCTCGACGCCGGCGAGTCCGCTGCCGGAGACGGCCTGGTAGCTCGAGACGATCAGGCGCTGCAGGCCTGCTTCGTCGTGCAGCACCTTGAGCACAGGCATCGCGGCCATGGTGGTGCAGTTGGGGTTGGCGATGATGCCGCGGGGCGGGTTCTTCGCGTCCTCGGGGTTGACCTCGCTGACCACCAGCGGCACGTCCGAGTCCTTGCGGAACGCCGAGGAGTTGTCGATAACGGTGGCACCTGCTGCGGCGAAACGCGGTGCCTGCTCACGTGAGAGCGTCGCACCCGCGGAGAACAGCGCGATGTCGATTCCGGCGAGGTCTGCGGTGGAGGCGTCCTCGACGACGATCTCCTCGCCGCGGAACGGCAGCTTCTTGCCCGCCGAGCGCGCGGAGGCGAAGAATCGAACGGTGTCGGCGGGGAAGTTGCGCTCCTCCAACAGAGTTCGCATGACGGCACCGACCTGGCCGGTGGCTCCTACGACTGCAACTGTGGTCATCGTCTATCGTCCTGTTCCTGCGTGTACGACGGCTTCTTCGTCGCCGCCCAGATCGAAGGCGGCGTGCAGCGCGCGTACTGCTTCGTCGAGCTGAGTGTCACTGCAAAGCACCGAGATACGGATCTCCGAGGTGCTGATCAGGTCGATGTTGATGCCGGCGTCGGCGAGGGCCTCACAGAACGTCGCGGTGACGCCGGGGTGGCTCTTCATGCCCGCACCGACGAGGGAGACCTTGCCGATGTGGTCGTCGTAGAGCACCTGAGCGAAGCCGATCTCGGCCTGAAGCTTGGTGAGCTTCTCCACTGCCGTCGGGCCGTCGGCCTTGGGGCAGGTGAAGGTGATGTCGGTCTTGCCGGTGTCGATCTTGGACACGTTCTGCAACACCATGTCGATGTTGATCTCGGAATCCGCCACCGCGCGAAACACTTTGGCGGCGTAGCCGGGGGTGTCGGGCAAGCCGACGACGGTGACCTTCGCCTCGCTGCGATCGTGTGCGACGCCGGTGAGAATTGCTTCTTCCACTGGAATGTCCTCCATAGATCCGGAGACGATCGTTCCGGGTTTCGTGGTGTACGACGAGCGCACGTGAACAGGAACGTTGTAGCGACGCGCGTATTCGACGCAGCGCAGCATGAGCACCTTCGCGCCGCAGGCGGCCATCTCC
>NZ_LVCU01000524.1:0-21483 GCF_001647185.1 Rhodococcus sp. EPR-147 | reverse complement strand
CGACCACGCGACCTTCCTGCGGATCATCGACCGCACCGAGCAGCGCCTGCTCGCCCCCGCTCCCTGAGCGGGCTCTTGCGGTCGACCGGTCTGCCGCCCCCGGAACACCCGCGCGACCGAACCCCGGCCTCACCTTGTTCGTGGACACACAATGACGGCAAGGCGACGAAGAGATACCGCTGTTCCGACGTCAGGCGTCGAGCGCACGTTCCGGAGTTCTCACCAACGTCAGGTGCGAGGTGCGGCGCAACTCGAATCCGATGGAGAGATAGAGCTCGATGGCGCGCACGTTCGCGTCCGACGCATGCAGGAACGGCTCCTCACCGCGGGCGCGAATACCGTGACCGACCGCTCGAACCAGGTCGGTGGCCAACCCCTGCCCACGGAACGCCGGGTCGGTACAGACGGCACTGATCTCCGTCCACCCCGGTGGATGCATGCGCTCGCCTGCCATCGCGATCAGCGCGCCATCGCGTCGAACACCGAGGTACGTGCCGAGTTCGATGGTGCGGGGCAGGAACGGACCGGGCTCGGTGCGGCCCACCAGATCGAGCATCTCCGGGACGTCCGCTGCTGTCAGCTCGACCGCCTCGGCGAAGGGCCGCGTTTCCAGGTGCGTGCCGACGAGCTGCACCAGACCGAAGGTCTCCAGGTGCGACCACCCCTCGGGCAGTATGCGTTCCGGACCGTTCAGCCCGACGACGGTTCGTGGGCCGAACAGCGCAGCGATGTCGGCCCAGTCCTTGGGCTCGAGGACGTCGGGGTGCACCAGAAACGGAGACACCGCAGGATCGGCACGCATGATCCGTCCGCGCCGGACCGCGAACCGCGACAGTGGGCCCTCGAGGGAATTACGAACGGGATCGTCGAGAGGATGAGCAGACACGACAGACAGCGTCGCACGATCCAGCTCACGGCTATGCGTGCCGTCGGGCTCGTCACCAATACTTATACCGGTATCGTTGTTCGGCACACGGCGAAAGGCTCCACATGATCGAAATTCTTCCCCCCACCAAGATCCCCCTCGCGCGCGAATCCGGCGCCCTGGTGGCCGGAATTCTCCGAACCGTCCGCGAACGCGCCACAGTCGGCACCAACCTGCTCGAGATCGATCAGTGGACCAAGGACATCATCGAAGGAGCCGGGGCGACGTCCTGCTACGTCGACTACGCGCCGTCCTTCGGCCGCGGCCCGTTCGGCCACTATATCTGCACTTCCGTCAACGACGCTGTGCTGCACGGCCTTCCACACAATTATGCGCTGGCCGACGGCGATCTGCTGACGCTGGACCTGGCCGTGATCCTCGGCGGCGTCGCAGCGGATTCGGCCATCAGTTTCGTCGTGGGCGAGAACAAGCCAGCCAACGCTCTCACGATGATCGACGCCACCGAGCGAGCGTTGGCTGCGGGAATCGAAGCAGCTGGACCGGGCAACAAGATCGGCGATATCTCCCACGCCATCGGCACGGTGCTCAGCGCTGCCGGTTACCCGATCAACATGCAGTTCGGCGGCCACGGCATCGGCTCGACGATGCACCAGGATCCCCACGTCTCCAACTCCGGACGGCCCGGCCGCGGCTACCGCCTACGCCCGGGCTTGATGTTGGCACTCGAGCCGTGGGTCATGGAGGACACCGCCGAACTCGTCACCGACCCCGACGGCTGGACCCTGCGGAGCACGACGGGATGCCTCACCGCGCACAGCGAGCACACCGTGATCATCACCGACGACGGTGCAGAGATCATGACGTTGCCGAAATCCTGAGTCGACGGCCACGGGGTCAACCGTTGCGATCACGGTGAGTGGATCCCTGGCGGAACTGCCGATAGCCGACGAGCCTGTGTCTGTGAGCGAGAACTGTCGCCGCTCCCGCTGACCATCCGTCCAGCACCCTTGCCACAGGAGCTATCCATCATGAGCACCGGAGCGACCGTCGTCGTCCGCATCTCCGATTCCGGCACGGCGTCCCTGCAGGGACTGACTCGCCCACAACTGCATGCACTCGCCGATGCCCTCCGCAGCGCCGCCAAGAGCTACGCCCCGCACGCGAAGATCCTGACGCGCTTCGATGTACGCGTGAGCGATCTCAACGCTCCCCTGGTGATCGATCTGCCTGCCCGCGATGTGATCCTCGGCGGCAGGAGCGTTCGGCTCTCCCCCACCGAGTTCGAGATATTCGCCTACCTGGCGCGGCACCCTCGGGTCGTGGTCGGACGATCCGAACTCGGCACCTCCGACGGCGGACGCAGTGTCGACGTCCACCTCTCCCGAGTGCGCACCAAACTCGGTCAGTTCGGTCGACTGATCACCACGGTCCGGGGAACCGGCTATCGCTTCGACCCGGAACCGGGAATCCGCGTCATCACGCAACCGACGGTATTGCGCAGCGCCTGAGAGTTATTGCGACAGAGCAGCAGCTCTGCGGCGACGCTTCCGCCGGACCACCACGAACACCAGCAAGGCAAACAGAACCACGGCAATGAGGGCCCCGAGGGCCGTAGCGCCGCGGAAGCCAGGCGCGCTGGTGTCGAGGGTGCGTTCGCCGGCATGAGCGGCGTTGCTGGTTCCGAGAACGATCGTGAGCGTCAACAGGTTCGGGATGGCCGTGACGACGGCCAGGATGACCGAGCCGATCGCCAATTGCTTTCCCGCCCTGCCCTTCCGAACCGACCAGGCGCTCCAGAAGAACACCAGCGGCGCGAACGTGCAGACGATGCCGAACAGCAGGCCCCACAGAATGCCCTTGGTGAACGTGCGGTCGGCCAGGGTCTCCACCCGCAGACTCCACCAGCGCGGAAGGAACGCTGCCAGGATGAAGTAGGCGATCAACAGCAGGACGATGCCGGCTCCGACGAGAATGCCCCGCCTCTTCCAGTTCGCCGAGCTGGTCGACGGTGCGGGCGTGGTCGGATCGGCAGTCATGCCGACAATCGTAGAGCCTGCACAGCAGTGCCCCGGTCGTGTCGAGACCCGATCGTTAACTGAAAAGGTCCGCGAAGACGAAACCTAGGTCCGGCGGGCCGAGATTTCGACCAGCGGGCTCTTGCCGGATTCGCGTCCCTCGGAAGCAGTGCGATACGGCCACAGAGCTCGTGCCAGTAGACCGACCGACAGTCCGATCCACATCCATGCCAGATCGCGTTGTAGGAACGCAAGTGCTGCACCGACAAGCCTGAGCACGGAGCCGATCCCAATCGAGCTGCCCGTGTTGAGCGCATCGGCCGCCGAACGAGAATCCTCGACCTCGAAGACGGAGGAGACTTCCGAGCGAACTGCCGCAGGACCGCCTGAGCGCCGTCGATACCGGCCGGGCCGACAACCCCGCGATGCCTGACGACTCGAGCGGCCGAGACCTCACACCCCTTATGCCGACCGATCACCCTTGATCTGACCCGAGTTCGAGTGATCGGTCGGGAGAAAGGGTGTGAAGTTACCCGAACAATCAGGGAATCAGGACGAACTTCCCGCGAGGGTGTGCCGTCTGCAGTTCGGCGTGCGCCCTGGCGACGTCATCGAGTGGGAAGGTCTTGGCAACCGTCACCTCGAACACCCCCGCACCCGCCTGCTCCAGCAGCACCGGGGAGGCGAGGCGTCGACGCTCCATGCTCGCCGGCCCACCGACGGTCGAAAACCCGTCTGCCGAGGCCCGCCCGAAGGCTGCCGTCGTCACCAATCTTGCTCGATCCGTGAGCAATTCGAGAGACACGTCGATGGCCTCTTCGGTGCCCACCGTGTCGATGGCTGCGTCGATGCCGTTCGGTGCGGCCGCCCGCACGCGGTCCAGCAATCCGTCGCCGTACTCGACCGGCTCGACCTCGAAGGCACGCAGCGCTTCGTGATTCCGAGCGCGAGCAGTCCCGATGACGGTGGCACCACGCGCCGTCGCGAGCTGAGCCACCACAGATCCGACACCGCCCGCAGCCCCGTGCACGAGCACCGTGTCGCCGCTCTTCACGCCGACGGATTCCAGTGCGTCGTAGGCTGTTCCGGCAACGGCCAGCACCCCGGCGGCGACCTCCCAATCCAGATTCGCCGGCTTCGGGAACACGAAGCGCGCGGGCGCGAGAATCTTCTCGGTGTACGTGCCGTTCACGCCGGAGACGATCACCTCGTCGCCGACGGCTATCGAACCGCCCGGGCCCTCGACAGTGCCGCCGACTGCCACCACGATTCCGGACGCCTCACTGCCCAGGGCGATCGGGAGCTTCGATTCGTCGGTGCCGAACGCACCGCTGTAGCTCTTGAAGTCGAAGGGATTGACTCCGATCGCCTTCAGCTCGACCAGAACCTCGCCCTCGGAGGGTTCGGGTAATTCTCGTTCGACGATCTCGACGACTTCCGGACCACCGTAGGACGCTGCAACTGCTGCTTTTGTCATGCAAAGCACAACGACCGACACGGTGGAGAATGTTCCGGTCAGACCCTCATTGTCCGACGACTCAGACGGCCACGGACAGCTGGTTTCGTTCGTCCCGATCCAGGACCGAACCTGCGCGGTGAAGAACGGCACTCGGCTCCGGCAGGTTCGCGCGCTCGACCCAATAGTCGATTGTTTCCCGGCCTGCCTCGAACTGCGCGAGCATCTCCAGACACAGCCATGACACGACCGAGAAGTCCGGCTCCACTCCGTCGAGCCCTGTCAGTGCCACTTCTTCTGCCACCGAGAGCAGCGCACGATCGGTCTCGGAACAACTCCGATCGAGCCATGCCGCAGCACGACGAAGAAGTGCCCAATCCAACTGGGGCACAGCCTCGGTCGCCGACTGCCTACACAATTCTGCCGTCGCAGCGAGCACATCCGCAACCGGACTCGACACCGCACCGTCCCATTCGACGAGCAAGCCTCGCTCCGAATCGATCATGTCTGCCATGTAGTGCCAGCGGACGGGAATTGCCGCGCCTTGGGGCCACAATTCCGTCATCCCGAACTGAAGTCGGGCGATCAGTTCCCTCGGTGAACTGCACGAAGCGGCGAAGCGAAAAGCGTCGTTCATGTCGATCATCCCCACTGGGTCAACACTCAGCCAACGGACACCGGCTCGGAATCGAGCTCGGGAGGTGCTGCAATGCAGTGGCGTCTGTCGCCGAACAAGCAACGCTGCTGTGGTCGTTACGTCTGCCTTGCCCGTTATTGAACGCCGTGACCAGCGCACGCGCGACTCGGCGTTACCGGAAATCGACAACGTCACAATTTTCCCGACCTACCGCCGAGCCGAACGCGCGAGTGGAGCCTGCGGAATGGGCGAGTAGGTAAAATACGGAGGTGAGTGAAATCGATAAGCCTCAGCAGTGGACGTATCTGATGGACATGGACGGCGTGCTCGTCCACGAGGATCATCTGATTCCCGGTGCCGACACGTTCCTCGCCGAGTTGCAGGCCAACGAGATTCCGTTCATCGTGTTGACGAACAATTCGATTCGCACCCCTCGTGACCTGCGCGCACGTCTCGCATTCACCGGTCTGGACATTCCGGAGAAGTCGATCTGGACCTCCGCTCTCGCCACCGCGACGTTCCTTGGCAATCAGCGACCCGGAGGCAGCGCATACGTCGTCGGCGAGTCGGGTCTGACGACGGCCCTGCACGACATCGGCTACACCCTCACCGATTCGAGCCCCGACTACGTGGTACTCGGCGAGACTCGGACCTACTCGTTCGAGGCCATCACCACCGCCATCCGCCTCGTCGAGAAGGGTTCGCGCTTCATCGCCACCAACCCCGACGCCACCGGACCGTCCCGTGAGGGCTCGCTGCCTGCGACCGGTTCGGTTGCCGCGCTGATCACCAAGGCCACCGGTAAAGAGCCGTACTACGTGGGCAAGCCCAACGCGTTGATGATGCGTTCGGCGCTGCGTGCGATCGGTGGCCATTCCGAGAACACGCTGATGATCGGCGACCGGATGGACACCGACGTGCTCTCGGGCCTCGAAGCCGGACTGCAGACCATCCTGGTTCTCACCGGCATCTCGACGGTCCAGTCCGTCGAGCAGTACCCGTACCGACCGACCAAAGTCCTCGATTCCGTCGCAGACCTGGTGGGCCGCACGCAGAACCCCTTCTGATGACTCTCGAATTCGTTCTCTCCCGTCAGGATCACCACGTGGTCGGCCTCGGCGTGCAGCAGAGCTTCCCCGATATCGCCGACGCAGTGGCCGCGGTGCGAGACGGCCGAAACGTCGTCGGCGCAATCCCTTTCGACATGTCCGACGCCACCGCGCTGATCGAGCCGGAGGAGTTCTACCGCCTCGACGGGCCGTGGGCGACGGTCGATGCTCTCCCGCCATTGCCGACCGTGACCGTTGCGCGGCAGATTCCCGATCCGAGCGTTCACGTGCAGCGAGTCCGGGATGTCGTCGAGCAATTGAAAGCCGGTGTGGCCGAGAAGATCGTGCTGGCGCGGGCTATCGAGGTGACCGCGGAGTCGCCGATCGACCCTGTCTCGGTGCTGAGCGCGTTGGTCTCCCGGGATCCGATGGGCAACGGATTTCTGGCGGACCTGTCTTCCACTGGCGATTCGGGTGGGCACATCGTCGGCTCGAGTCCCGAGTTGCTGGTTCGCAAGCGCGGCAATATCGTCACCTGCCATCCGTTCGCGGGAACTGCAGCACGGTCGACCGACCCCGACGAGGAAGCGCGCATCTCCACGGCGTTGGCGGCGAGTGCGAAGGATCAGGCAGAACATCGCTTCGTCGTCGACGAGATCAGGGCTGCGTTGACGCCGTTCTGCGAGACGCTCGAGGTGCCCGAGTCGCCGCAGTTGAGCAGTACTCCGCAGCTGTGGCACTTGTCGACGCCCATCGTCGGAACGCTGGCCGATCCCGCGACGTCGGCGCTCGACCTGGCGCTTGCGCTGCACCCCACCGCCGCCGTCGCCGGGGTGCCCCGAGCTGCGGCGATGGACACCATCGACAGCGTCGAGGGATCCCGCGGCTTCTACGCCGGGGCCGTCGGATGGACCGATGGCAGCGGTGACGGCGAGTGGATGGTCACCATTCGCTGCATCGAACTTTCGGCCGACGGGCTGACCGGAACGGCCACCGCAGGTGGCGGCATCGTCGCGGATTCGGATCCCGACGCCGAACTCGACGAAACCACAGCGAAATTCAGAACCGTGCTCAGCGTCTTCGACCGCTGATTCGATCCGGTCCGCACAACATCTACGCCTCGCGCAGAAATCCACGCCCGCCGAACGGGGTGTGGATCTGCACGCGGGGCGTAGATTCGTCCGCTGCGCCGACTACTTCAGGGCCTGGTCCAGATCTCCGATCAGATCCTCGGTGTCCTCGAGGCCGATCGAGATGCGTACGACGCCGTCGGTGATCCCCACTGCCGCACGACCTTCCGGACCCATGGCGCGGTGCGTGGTGGTGGCCGGGTGGGTGATGAGCGACTTCGAGTCACCCAGGTTGTTCGAGATGTCGACGATGCGCAACGCGTCGAGCACCTCGAAGGCACGCTTCTTGGCCTCGCCCTCGGGAGCATCGAGCTCGAACGTGACGACGGTACCGCCGCCCGACATCTGCGACTTCGCCAGCTCGTACTGCGGATGTGACTGCAGGAACGGATATTTCACCCAACGCACCGCAGGGTGAGATTCGAGGAACTCGGCGATCTGCAGCGCGGAGTTCACCGAATGCCGCACTCTTACCGGCATCGTCTCCAGTCCCTTGAGCAGCGTCCACGCGTTGAACGGGCTCAGCGCCGGACCGGTGTGCCGCATCAGGGTCTGCACCGGACCGTCGATGTACTCCTTCGATCCGAGGATCGCACCGCCGAGCACCCGCCCCTGACCGTCGATGTGCTTGGTGCCGGAATACACCACCACGTCGGCACCGAGTTCGAGGCTGCGCTGCAGCAGCGGCGTCGCGAACACGTTGTCCAGCACCACAGTTGCGCCGGCGGCATGAGCCATCTCGGAGACGCGTCGAACATCGACCAACGACTGCATCGGGTTGGACGGGGTCTCGAAGAACACCGCCGTCGTCGGCACCGACAGGGCCTGCTCCCACTGCTCGAGGTCCTCGCCGTCGACGAAGACGGTCTCGACGCCCCAGCGCGGCAGGATTTCGTTGCAGACCACGAAGCACGAGCCGAAAAGGCTACGCGCAGCAACCAATCGGTCACCGGCCTTCAACAGCGCACCCAGCGCGGTGAACACCGCCGACATTCCACTCGAGGTACCGAAGCACGCCTCGGCACCCTCGATCAGGCGCAGTCGCTCCTCGAACATCTTGACCGTCGGGTTGCCGTAGCGCGAGTACACGAAATGATCGATGTCTCCGGTGAACGCCTGTTCGGCGGCTCCGGCACTCTCGTACACGAAACCCGAAGAGAGATAGAGAGCCTCGGCGTTCTCGTCGAAGCCCGATCGCATCAGACCACCGCGAACGCCCAGCGTTCCCAGACCCACACCCTCGGGTAACGGCTTGTCGAAACCCCCGCCTTTCGGATTCCCGCTCACGACTGCCTCCAAGGCAACCCGACCGCACGCCACCCCGTGGCTCCGCGGTGGCCGTCGGCGTCGGTGGCACCTTCGAAACCGTCGAGCACGTTGTAGGACGGGCCGATTCCCGCAGCGGTCGCGGCTTCGGCGGCACCGATGGATCGCTGACCGGAGCGGCACAGGAACACCACCGGCCGATCGCCGTCCACGCCTGCGGCTTTCAGGTCGTCGACGAAGTTGGCGTTGCGGGCACCGTCGGGAAAGCTGACCCACTCGATCAGGTGCGTCGGGCGGTCGATGCCGGAGGTGTCCGGGACACCGACGTACTGCCACTCGGCGCGCGTCCGAACATCCACGAGCACGGCCTCGGGGTTGCTCTGCAACAACTCCCAGGCAGCTTCCGGGGTTATGTCACCTGCGTAGGTCACTTGATCAGCCTTCCGTCACTCGCTTTTTCGACATCACACACGTACCGGTCAGACATTGCACACCAACCACTTGTCGTCCACACGAACGAAATTCCACACGTCGTCGGTCTGCACTCCGGATTTCTCTTCCTTCAGCGGGACCGTGACCATTCCGCGGTCGCCGTTGACCTGGTACTCGGTCGGCACACCGTCGATGGACGTCTCGCCGTTGCGCTCGACCTCGCCGGCCCGATCGGTTCGGTACTGCGCGTCGTCACCCGGAATCAGGCGCTCGACCTGATCGAAGCAGGTGTTCTGACGCAGCAGCTCCGCGTTACCGGTGTTCTGCGCTTCGAGGAACCCGTCGAGGCTGTCGGTGAGCAACTGGGCCTGCGTCACGTTGTCCTCCGCGGGAGCGAACTTCGAGGCCGCGAAGATGCCGACGAGCAAGACGACGACGATGCCCACGGCGATGATGAACGGCCACGCGTTGGGCGGACGCTGCTCACCGGACTCGGCAGCCGCCCGGGATGCGTTGTTGCGCGCTTCCTCACGACTGTCGACCCACTGCTGCCTACGTTCACTCCACGACGCCATGAAGCCAATCTTCCTCGATCCGACGGGTCCGCGTTCAGCTGGGGCCTCTCAGCGAGAGGGGCCGACGGGGATGTCTCCACGCAACGTGATGCGGTGCATCTTGCGGTGCTCGGTGCCGTAGTCGCGGTTGGCGTAGTGCGAGGTGCTGCGGTTGTCCCACAGCACCAGGTCGCCCAACCGCCAGCGGTGCCGCACGATGTGCTCGGGTTTGGTCAGGTGCGCGTACAGCAGATCCAGGATCCCGCGACTCTCGGCCTCCGACACACCCACGATGTGAGAGGTGAAACCCGGATTGACGAACAACCCCTTGCGGCCGGTTTCCGGATGGACCCGCACGACGGGATGTTCGACGGGGACCAGCGCGGTGACTTCCTTGCCGTCCCACACGTTGCCTTTTCCGCCGCGCTTCTGCGCGAGGTAGTAGCCGAATTCACGGTTGCCGTCGTGAATTGCCGTGAGCCCGTCGATCATTCGACGTACGGGCGCGGACAGCGATTCGTACGCGAGCTGGCTGTCGGCCCAGTTGGTGTCGCCGCCGTGCGGTGGCAGGACGACGGGCCGCAGGATCGAACCCAGCGGCGGACGTTCCATGAACGTGACGTCGGTGTGCCAGACGTCGGCGAATCCGTTGTCCTGACTGTCGAGCGCGTAGACCTCGGGGGCGACGTGGCCGCTGTCGTGCACCGGGTGGCCTGCCGTCAGGTCGCCGAGTCTGCGACCGAATTCGACGTGTGCCGCGTCGTCGAGCGTCTGCCCGCGCAGCACCAGAACCTTGTGCTCGACGAGGGCTCGGCGCACGGCGTGAATCTGCGCATCGGACGCCGCGGCGACGTCGAGGCCGATGACCTCGGCACCGAACGACGGGCCGAGTTTGTCGAAAGTGAGCGTGACGGGCTGTTCCAGAGTGGTCATGTGTCCTCGAATCTGTGCACGGCAGATGGGCTGATTCAGGCAGCGCTGCCGTCGAGAGAGGGGTCCCGTCCTGTTCAGGGAGGGGGAAGGGCGTCGGGTCTTGTCACCGACAACACATGTTGGTGCAGGTACGACAGAAGTCGACGGTGAACCGTCGGACCAGGTATGTCGTCTCCACAGAGCAATTCCTACCGGAAACCGGGAAATCCGGCAAGTTGCCCACTGCCCCAGCTCAGGTTGTCCTTAATTTATGCTGGGGTGTCCGCACTTCCCTCGAAGAAGGTAGCTCGCTGCACATGACTGATCAGACTCGTCCACTCCGCGTCGCCATCGTCGGTGCCGGACCGGCAGGCATCTACGCCGCCGACGCGCTCATGAAGTCCGACCACAATGTCAGCGGACCGGGCGTCAGCATCGACCTCTTCGAGCGCATGCCCGCGCCGTTCGGGCTCATCCGCTACGGCGTCGCCCCCGACCACCCACGCATCAAGGGCATCATCACCGCCCTGCACAAGGTGCTCGACAAGCCTCAGGTCCGCCTGCTCGGCAACATCGACTACGGCACCGACATCACGTTGGACGACCTGCGCCGCTTCTACGACGCCGTCATCTTCTCCACCGGAGCCAACGCCGACCGCGCACTCAACATCCCGGGTATCGACCTCGACGGCAGCTACGGCGCCGCCGACTTCGTCTCCTGGTACGACGGCCACCCGGACGTGCCGCGCACCTGGCCCCTCGACGCCGAGAAGGTCGCCGTCCTGGGCGTCGGCAACGTGGCCCTCGACGTCGCACGCGTCCTCGCCAAGACCGGTGACGAACTGCTCCCGACCGAGATCCCCGCCAACGTCTACGAGGGCCTCAAGGCCAACAAGGCCATCGAAGTACACGTCTTCGGCCGTCGTGGACCGGCTCAGGCCAAGTTCACCCCGCTCGAACTCCGCGAGCTCGACCACTCCCCCAACATCGAGGTCATCGTCTCCCCCGAGGACATCGACTACGACGAGGGCTCCGAGCAGGCCCGCCGCAGCTCCAAGCAGATCGACATGGTCGCCAACACCCTGCAGGACTGGGCGATCCGCGACGTCGGCAAGCGCCCGCACAAGCTGTTCCTGCACTTCTTCGAGTCCCCCCACGAGGTTCTCGGAGACAACGGCAAGGTCGTCGGCCTACGCACCGAGCGCACCGAACTCGACGGCACCGGCAACGTCAAGGGCACCGGCAAGTACAACGACTGGGACGTTCAGGCCGTCTACCGCGCCGTCGGCTACCTCAGCCAGAACATCAGCCAGCTCCCGTTCGACGAGCAGGCAGGCACCATCCCCAACGAGGCCGGACGCGTCGTCGAATCCCCCTCGTCCACCACACCGGTTCCCGCCACGTACGTCACCGGCTGGATCAAGCGCGGACCCGTCGGCCTCATCGGTCACACCAAGGGCGACGCCAACGAGACCGTCGCGAACCTGCTCGAGGATGCGCCGAACTTCGTCGGTGCGGCCGAGCCGGATCTGGACGCGGTCACCTCGTTCCTCGAAGGCAAGCAGGTCCCCTTCACCACCTGGGACGGCTGGTACCGCCTCGACGCCCACGAACGCTCCCTCGGCGAACCCGAAGGCCGCGAACGAGTCAAGGTCGTCGAGCGTGAGGACATGCTGAAGGCATCCGAGCCCGACAAGGCCTAGAGCGGCTGCGCCGCATGTGAGCGGAACTTCGACCCCTGCTACGAAGTTCCACTCACATGCGCGGAGCGCTCTACACCCGCACTGCCAGCAGCTTTCCCTCGGTCTCGATCCTGCGCTGATGCTCGTTGAAATCCGGTGCAGCGCAGACGAACAGCGTGCGACCGTCGGATCCGCCGAGTCCGCAGGCGAAGACCCCGAGATCGAAATCGAGCTGCTGAAGAATCTCTCCGCCCGGTGCCACGTGCAGCACTCGCTGCCCCAGCGCGTCGGCGATCCAGATGGTGCCGTCGGTGTCGATGCAGCAACCGTCGGCCGCCACCTTCACCTCGCCCATGGCCGTAGCCATGTCCGTCGACGACGGCAGCTCACCGAATTTCGCCCAATCGCGACGCTCCCCCAGCGACCCGTCCTCGGCGATTTCGAAGGCACTGACCCTGTTGCCGACCGTCTCGTCGACGAGCAGTTGCCCCGACGCCGTGAACGCCATCCCGTTGGGGAAGTACAGATCCGACGCCACCACGTGCGCGGAACCGTCCGGGTCGACGCGAATCAGATCGGCCGTCTCTACGGGCGCGAAGTTCATCAGATCGAACCCGAAGTTACCGATGTACGCACGGCCCTGCGCGTCGACGAGCATGTCGTTGAGGTTGGCCTTCACGTACGTCGACAGATCGGCGTGCACGGTCAGTGAGCCGTCGTGCTCACGCAGCAGCAGCTTGTAGTCGCGCATCGACACGATGAGCAGCCGCCCGTCGGGCAACCATCCCAGGCCCGACGGCTGATTGGGTACTTCGGCTTCGACTCGTACGTCGGAGCCGTCCTCGAGGGCGGACACGACGCGATAGGAGTAGAAGTCCGATACCCAGATCCTCCCCTCGTGCCAGCGTGGACATTCGAAATAGGTGTATCCGTCGAGAACGACAGTGGTCTCCGGTTTCATGTTTCGAATTCAAACACCGCGAACGGTGGCCGCGACGCCGAATGGGTGAGCTGGCATGCTGGGGGCCGTGTTCGACGCCCACCTACACATCATCGACCCGAAGTTTCCGCTCATCGAGAACCACGGTTTCCTGCCCGATCCGTACACCGTCTCGAACTACCTCTACGACGTCGACGGGCTCGGTATCACCGGCGGCGCAGTGGTCACGGGGTCATTCCAGGGCACCGATCAGAGCTTCCTTCTCGCTGCGTTGGAGACTCTGGGACGCGGCTGGGTCGGCGTCACTCAGATCGATCCGGAATGTTCCGACGAGGACATCGTGGCACTGAACGACGCGGGCGTGCGGGGAATGCGGTTCAATCTCAAACGCGGCGAGACGGATCTGCAGATGCTCACCGTTCAGGCGCGTCGTGTCCACGATCTGGTGGGGTGGCACGCGGAGCTGTACGTCGATGCGTCCCTGCTGCTCTCGCTCGAACCCGTCCTCGCGAAACTGCCGGCGGTGAGCATCGATCACCTGGGACTCTCGACACAGGGTCTGCCGTACCTGCTCGATCTCGTCGACCGCGGAGTACGCGTCAAGGCAACGGGATTCGGCCGGGTCGATCTCGATATCGCCGACACCCTGCAGCAGATTCACCGGGTCAATCCCGCGGCGTTGATGTTCGGCACCGATCTACCGGGCACCCGCGCCCCACGCCCGTTCTCGGCGAACGACATCGACATCATTTCTCACGCCGTCGGCGGCGATCTCCCGGCGGTGCTCGACGGCAACGCCCGGGCTTGGTATCGGGTCCCTTGATTCAGCAGGGCCCCTGACCTAGACGAACACTGCGCCGCCGAGCCACACCGCCGAGGCGAGCAGGGCACCGAACAGTTCCACCAGAATGGACAGACCAGCGGCCTTGGTGGCGTGCACGGTGGATCTCCATGCCTCGGAATGGTTTCGATGCCTGGGCACTTCCGCCACGTAGACGCCGGCGATGAAGCCGACGAACAGGCCGAGGACGGGGATGACGAAAAATCCGACGATGCCGAGCAGTCCGCCGATCATCAGCGATCGCGTCGGCACACCCGCCTCCCGCATGCGCCGCCCGGGCCAGGTGTATTTCACGACGCCGCTGATCACCAGCAGCACCGTCGCGATCGCGAAGACTGTCCACGCGGCGGCTCCGCCGGTGACCCACGCCCACACTGCGACGGCCCCGAAGATCAGGATGGTGCCCGGCAGAATCGGGACGACGATACCGACGAGGCCGACCAGAATCACCAGGCCGACTAGGACTTCTCCGAGCGCACTCATGAGCTCAGTGTGCCCTGTGTCCGGTCAGACGACGGGACGAACCTTGCCCGCTGCCTCGCGTGCCCGGCTCCGTGCGGTGTCGATATCCGACGCCGTCGACACCGCCACTCCCATCCGACGCCGGACGAAGCTCGTCGGCTTGCCGAACAGACGAAGATCGGTCTCGGGAACCGCCAACGCGTCGGCGACGCCGTCGAAGTGAATGCCCTCCGCATCGACGCCGCCGTAGATGACCGCAGACGCACCGGGCGAGAGCAGCGGCGTGTCGATCGGCAGACCCAGAACTGCCCGGGCATGCAGCTCGAACTCCGAGAACCGTTGCGTCCGCAGCGTTACCAGGCCCGTATCGTGTGGCCGCGGACTGACCTCGGAGAAATACACGTTGTCGCCCTGCACGAACAGTTCGACGCCGAACAACCCGCGCCCACCCAGGGCCGTCGTGATCCGCTCGGCGACATCGCGCGCACCGGCCAGGGCCGCGTCGGACATCGGCTGGGGTTGCCAGGATTCGATGTAGTCGCCGGATTCCTGCAGGTGCCCGATCGGCTCGCAGAACGAGGTTCCGTTCGCTGCTCGGACGGTGAGAAGCGTTATCTCGTAGTCGAAATCGACGAATCCCTCGACGATGACACGACCGAGGTCGACGCGGCCGCCCTTCAGCGCGTACTCCCACGCCGCCTCGACATCGGCCTCGCTGCGAACGACGGACTGCCCCTTGCCCGAAGACGACATGACGGGCTTGATGACCGCGGGAAAACCGATGGTGGACAGCGCTTCTCGCACGTCTTCCAGTGAATCGGCGAACGCATAGGGGGACGTCGGCAGCCCGAGCTCCTCGGCCGCGAGACGTCTGATGCCCTCACGATTCATGGTCAGCTGAGTCGCGCGAGCCGTCGGGATCACCACCGTCCGGCCCCGCGCTTCCACCTCGGCCAGGGCATCGGTGGCGATGGCCTCGATCTCCGGCACCACGAAGTCCGGCTGCTGCGAATCGATCAGCGCCAGTAGTTCTTCGGGGTTGCTCATGTCGATGGTGAACGCGTGATGGGCAACCTGGTGACCAGGGGCGTTGTCGTAGCGATCGACGGCAATCACCTCGACGCCGAGGCGCTGGAACGCGATGATCACCTCTTTGCCCAGCTCACCAGAGCCGAGCAACATCACCCGGGTGGCCCCGGGAGTGAGCGGAGTACCGATGCGGACGGGATCTGGGGCAGTCACAGCCCCATTATCCACACCCCGATCAGTTGGACGACCTAGTACAAGTTAGTCTCCATTCACATTCGCAGCTGACGAGTCGGAACGAGGCAACAACGTGTCGAACACTGGTGGACCGCTGACAGGGCTCCGCGTCGTCGAACTCGCGGGCATCGGGCCCGGCCCGCACGCCGCGCTGCTGCTGGCCGACCTCGGCGCAGACGTCGTACGCGTCCAACGCGCAGGCCAGGTGTCCCCGGACGACCATCAGCTGCGCAGCCGCACCATCGTCGAGGCGAACCTCAAGGATCCCGCCGACATCGAGAAGGTCCTCGGCCTGATCGAGCGCGCCGACGTACTGATCGAAGGGTTCCGCCCCGGCGTCACCGAACGCCTCGGCCTCGGACCCGACGACGCCCTGGCCCGCAACCCGCGTCTGGTCTACGGCCGGATGACCGGCTGGGGTCAGGAAGGCCCCTGGTCGCAGACCGCCGGCCACGACATCAACTACATCTCCGTCACCGGTGTGCTCAACGCAATCGGCCGCGAGGGCGAGCGGCCCGTGCCGCCACTGAACATGGTCGGCGACTTCGGCGGCGGCTCGATGTTTCTCGTCTTCGGCATCATGGCGGCGCTCTACGAGCGCCAGAGCTCCGGGCAGGGCCAGGTGGTCGACGCAGCGATGGTCGACGGCACCGCGGCACTCTCGCACATGATCTGGTCGTGGCGTGGCGTCGGAGCCTGGAGCGACGACCGTGGCACCAACCTGCTCGACACCGGCGCGCCGTTCTACGACACCTACGAGACCTCCGACGGCCAGTACATGGCAGTCGGCTCGCTCGAGCCACAGTTCTACGCTCAGTTGCTCACCGGATTGGGCCTCGCCGATGCGGACCTGCCGCCGCAGATGGACAAGTCGCGATGGCCCGAGCTGCGCGAGAAGTTCACCGCGACGTTCCTGTCCAAGACCCGCGACGAGTGGGCCGCGATCTTCGACGGCACCGACGCCTGTGTGTCACCGGTCCTCACCTTCGCCGAGGCACCGAATCACCCGCACATGAAGGATCGCGACTCGCTCATCGACGTCGGCGGCGTCACCCAGCACCGTCCGGCACCGCGGTTCTCCCGCACCGAAAACGGAGTCCCGACGCCACCGCCCTCCACCGCAACCGACATCGGCTCGGTCTGGAGCTGATTGCGCGTCGAACTCGAAGTTGTGGACGGATTTCGGCTGATTTCCGTCCGTAACTTCGAGTTCGCGGTCAGAAGACCAGCGCCGGTTGTTCCGATTCGGCGCTCGGGGCCAGTGCTCGATACGCCGCCGCCGTCGCCATCACCGCGGCCCGAAGCTCCTGCGGCTCACGGGTGTACGGCAGCCTGAGGTAGCGCTCGAAGGCACCCTCGACACCGAACCTCGGTCCCGCGGCCAGCACTGCGCCGAAGGCGGGAGCGGTGGCAGCGAGCGCACTCGACACCGGTGCAGGCAGCTGCAACCACAGCGACATGCCACCCTCGGAGCGTCGGTAACGCCAATCCGGAAGATGTTCGGCCAGAGCATCTTCGAGTACGTCTCGACGCTCACGCAGCTGAGATCGACGGAGCTCGAGCGCCGGTTCCGCGTCCTGCAGCAGGAACGAGGACGCCAACTGATCCATGATCGACGTGCCGAGGTCGTGTGCTGCCCGCGAGCCCGCCAGCTGCGAGACGAGCGACGGATGCGCCCTGATCCATCCGATGCGTAGGCCACCCCAGAACGACTTCGATGCCGACCCGATCGTGACGATATCGGACCCCGAGACCCGCCCGAACGACGCGACCGGTGGGGGTGGTGGGGCGTCGAGCCACAGATCCACCATGGTCTCGTCGACGATGAGCGTCATGCGCGTGTCACGGGTGATGCGGGCGAGCTCCGCTCGGCCCTCGGCACCCAGCACCTGGCCGGTCGGGTTGTGGAAGTCCGGAATCAGATACGCCACCTTGGCGGCGGTTTGCCTTGCGGCACTGCGGATCCCGTCGAGATCCCAGTCGCCGTCGGCCGGACGCACCGGCACCGGCACGGGACGGGCACCGACTCGCCTGATGGCTTCGAGCGCGTTGGGATAGGTCGGATGGTCGATCAGCACTCGATCACCGGGCGAGGTCAACGTGCCCAGCAACAGCCGGACTGCCTGCTGCGCACCGGAAGTCACCATGATCTGATCGGCCGTCGTCGGCAGGCCACGCTCGACGAAGCGTTGCGCGATGGCCTCCCGCAGCACCGCCAGACCGATGGGTTCCATGCCGTGCGTCGGCAGATACGTCGGAAGTGCCTGTAGCGCAGACTCGTACGCCGCGGTCATGGTGCCGTCCGCCGCTGCCATCGCCGCGTGGGACATGTCCACCACCGGACCCGACGGTGTCGTCGACTGAATCAATAGTCCATTGGGGGTGGGCGCTGCGGGCAGGGCGACGGTACTGCGCGATCCCTGCCTGCTGATCAGATAGCCCTCGTCGCGCAGGACCGAATACGAGGACGTGATGGTGGTACGACTGAGATCGAGAGCCGCCGACAGATCACGCTCACTGGGCAGACCGACACCGAGCGGAATGCGACCGTCGTGAATGAGAAGTCGAACGCCGTCGGCCAACGCCCGATACGTCGGACGCGACGCCTTGCGCCTGCCGGATCCGTCCGAGGACGCGTCGCCGCGCCAGCTGCCGAGATCACGGGCCAGTGACGCTGCATTGAGGACTCTCGAAGCCATGCTCACCAGTATTCGCCCACTGGTCTTCAACTTTCAAGTCCATTGCACTTTTCACTGGACTGCCGACCGAGGTCAGGTGGATACTGAACCGATGCCGAGTAGCACGATGTTCGACACCGCCATCGGCCGTTGCGGCATCACGTGGACCGATGACGGCGTGGTCGCGGTCGCCCTGCCCGAACCATCGGACGAGGCGATGACGGACTACCTCGCCGGCTTCGGTGCAGTCGAACGACCGGTCGACGCCCTCGCGGCCGACGCGATCGAGCGAATTGTCGCCCTGCTCGATGGACGTACTGTCGACATGAGCCCGATTCCGCTGGTGCTGGACGTCTCCGAGTTCGACGCCGCGGTGTACACCGTATGCAGTGGGATTCCCCGGGGCGCGACACTCACATCCGGCGACATTGCCCGCCGTCTCGGCCACCCCGGCGCAGCGCAGGCCGTAGGCGGTGCACTGGGACGCAACCCTGTACCGATCATCGTCCCGTGCCATCGAGTGCTCGGTGCCGGTACGGAAGTCGGCGGCTTTTCGGCACCGGGTGGTACGAATACCAAACAAAAGATACTCGGCATCGAGGGTGTACCGGGATTCGACGAGCCGAGATTGTTCTGAATTGCTGCCGGACCAGATGAAACTACTCGACCGAATAAATCGCCCGAAACAGGGAGCAAGAACGGGTTTCAGGCAGAAATGCCGAGTGCCGGGATAGGTTCATCGACCGCGGACACCAACACGGCTTCCGGTCCCGGACTGACATCGGATTCCTCGCTCCGACCGCCGATGGTGAATGCACCTACATCCGGCAACCACCCGATAGCTCCGCGCTGAAACAAGTTGTAGCGACCGGATCCGGTAGGCGTCGGACGCTCGTTGCTGATCGGATAGCCAAGTGCGCCATAGGGTCCCCCGTGGCCGAGATACCAGTCGAGGATCGGGCCGTGCACTTCGTGCGCGCCACCTTCGGGGAGAGCGAACACGGTCGCATGGGTGAATTCGAGCATTCCCCCACCCTCGGGGCCGAGCATGAATTCACCGGCCTGAGCGCCGATCCAAGGATGTTCGTATGCGAAGCGATCGAATTGGTAGCTGAAAACTTCCAACCCATTGTAATTTTCAGTCATTACTCGACCTTTCGTCGCCCGACCTGGCGACAATTATCCACGTCGAACAGCGGCGGCGCCTGACGAATAAGACATATATGTGAAATGGGCTAGTTCAGGAGCTCGAGAATATCGGCCGGAACGAGATCCGTCGCCGTCGGATCTATCACCGTTCGAGACCACGAACCGCCGCTGCTGTCGAGACGAACCAACTGATCGGGACCGAGCAGCCACAGCTGGTCTCCCGCCGACCAGTTCACGCCATAGCCGTATGCCTCACTGGACGTGGCGGGAGCGCTGTACTGGACTGCTCCGATGGCGTCGACGATCTGCAACGTCGGAACGCCGTCGATGTCGACGACCTGGGCAGTCGACGCACCCGACGGCGAGGTCACCGGGGCGGACAGAACCGCGGGAGAAGGCGGAGTGGTGGTGGTCGGCGGTGGGACGGTCGTTGTTGTCGTTGTCGGCGGGACGGTTGTCGTTGTTGCCGGAACTTCGACCGGCGGCGGAGCCGGGGACTCCTCGGTGAGCGACGGATCCGTCGTTGTCGGGGCCGGTGCGAGTGTCGACTCCGGAACGATAGACGTCACCGTCGGCGCGGGTTCGGTGGTCTCGGGCTCTACTGCCAAGGGGGCACTGCGAGCAGAGATGCCGGCGGCTACCGCGGAGCCGCACCGAACGCTGGGAAGGAGATTCAACGTAGACGTCGTCGATGCCATGTCCAACGTAAAGCCGGCACTCGGCGCGGACAGCCTGGTGCCGGACACTGTCTGCACTGTGAAGAGCCACGTTCCCGTCCTCGTGCCCAACAAGAGCCCGTTGGAAATGTCGACGGAAGTGCCCGACACGTTCTCGGTCCGATCAGCTTGCCCGTTCTGCGTTACCCTGGTGATCGTCCACCTGTACGTGAAACCTGTACCGGCGGACGCCCACGACATGGTGACGTAATTACCGATCACATTTATCAGGCCGCTGCGATTGTTGCAGTCTACCGATTGTGGCACCGGAAGAGGCAACGCCGTGGTGATGGTGCCGCTGAGGGCCGTCGCCCTATCTTGTCCCGCAGCAAGGGTTGTCGGAGTGTTCGAGGCACCGATACCCACGGCCGAGATGGTCGCCAACGTGAGCACCACCCCGAGGGTCGACGGCCCACGTCCGTGGGCACTGTGCCGCCCACTGCGCGATTCCTGCAGTCGATCGTCGTCGGGCTTCGCAGTGGACTCCGCATCGGACTCCACGCTGGGCCTACGAAAACCGAACGCAGTCATGAGAAGTGCGCCGACGGCGATGCCACCGATGAACACTGCGACCGGGCCGCTGAGCCAGCTGACCGCGTAACCGAGTTTCCCGACGCTGAAGAACACGCGATCGGCCTCTGACACCACGTAACTCTCGGCATCGGGCTCAGCGTTCGCGTCACCCTGAAGGAACAGCTGCGCGCTATCGGTTCCGACGGCCCCGATCTCGACCACGCGGTGGGTGATTCCTGCTCCCGACGAGTTGGTGACCTTGACGATGTCGCCGACCTCGATGTCCGCGACCGGAGTCGTCTTGCTCAGCGCCAGAGCGCCGGTGTCGATGGCGGGGGCCATGGACCCAGAGCGGAAGACCAAGGGGGTGATACCGAAGAACACGGCCGCGAGCGCAAAAAGCACACAGACGAGTCCGGCGACAGCGCCGACGGTCAGAACAATTTCGCGAAACAGGCGTGGGCGAGATCGGGTGCGGTCAGCGGAGGCGGCGTGGGTAGCGGACATGATCTACGTCGAAGTCGCGGTGATGGTGTACGTGATGGTACCGGTGGCAACGGGATTGGGCTGAGCTGTCCCGGCCGGCATGGTCACGCTGATGCACAGTTGGTCGGTCTGCCCAGCGATGACGGCCTCTGTCGGCCGCGCAATCAGTGACCGATTGAGACCTGGGAAGACCTTCGATGTTCCGAGTCCCGTCACCGTGCTGATCGGGCTTCCAGTACACACGCCGGACACAGGCGGGCCGGAGTGCACCGAAGAGTTGAGAAGATTCCCGAGAGTGGCATTGCTGGCCAGAACAGAAATGGTGTAGGAATTGGCGACTGAACCGACGTCGTTGGTCACCAGAAGCCCGGCCGCGACGGTATCTCCCGGCCAGATCGCAGGATTGGCCAGCGTCG
>NZ_LVCU01000523.1:0-1873 GCF_001647185.1 Rhodococcus sp. EPR-147 | reverse complement strand
GCCGTATCCGACCATGCGGCAAGGGTTCCCACGGCACCGAGGCCTAGGACAATACCGATCGACATGATGGCTCGGGCGCGCACGCTGATGAGCGCAGAGCCTATTCGGCGGAGAACCGACCTTGCACCGGCGGTGCCACTGTGACGCGACATCAGGGCTGCGCCCCTTCCGTATCCGTCCGCGCGCCCGAGACTTCCGGGCACTCGGCGTTGTTGCTGTTGTCCCATTGCACGATCAGATCGATTCGTGCGATGGAGGTTCGAGTGTCGTTTCCGGCTGAATCGGCCATCGAGACCTCCGCGTCGATGCGCTTCTTCTCTCCGGCCTCGAGGTCGATCCACGCGCACGATTCGGCCAACTCGCCGCCGCCGATGGAGACGCTCAGGGCTCGAAGGAACGCCGGGTTGTCGCTGTCGAAGGTCAGCCAGAGACGTCCGTCCCGGTCGGTGTCGTTGAACACGTGGAACTGCGATTCACGCGAGTCGCCGGGAACCCACCGAATATCGTTGTCGAAGAATGCGCTTCGAAGGGTCGGCGCCCACTCCCTCCCGTCGTCGCTGTACTTGATCGTTTGCGCTCGGGTGGATCCGGCACCGAGGAACAACACGACTGCGACGCCGGCGAAGACGGCCGTGCAGGCGACAAAAGTACTGTGCCTCACGGCGACTCCTCCTTTCGGCTGCGGTAGCGATCGACACCTGCCCCGACGAACATGAACAGTGCATACCCGGCCAAGCCGATGACGATGACAGTCACTGTGATCTTTCGCTGTTCACCGTTGAGCCAATTGTTGACGTAGCCCATGTACGGCACCGAGTACCAGACTTTTCCGCGAATCTGCCCGATCTGCACCGGGTTCTCGTCGTCGGATCCGTTGTTGTCCCCGCGAGTGACATAGGTGGTGATACCTCGTCCGCTCTGCCGGGTCGCCACGATGCGGTGAGTCACCACTTCGGGCTCGCCCGAACGGATTTGGTAGGTGATCGGCGTGCCTACCTCGAGTTCGGCTGCGTCGGCGGGCTTGACCACCACCAGGCTTCCAGGTGGGTACGTCGGCTTCATCGAGCTGGTGAGAATCGTGTAAGGCGTCGAACCGGTGACTTTCGGAATGACGACGGTCACCCCGAGGACGAACAACATCGCCGCCAGAAGCGTGTACGACGCGATCCGGCTCGCCCACCACCAGACACCGGTCCGGTTCTCCTCGGATACGTCCGTGACGGTTTCGATCACGTCCGTGTCGTCGTCGGCATTCACGTCTGGTCCGCCCTGAACGAGAACGTCACCGTCGACGACGCGCTCTGCGGCGGATCGGCACCGACGGCGAGCCGAAAGCACCACACTTCGCGGGCGCCTGCGGCCAACAGTCTGGCCGCCGGTGGCACCGGAGCTTGCGCACCACTGGCATTTCCGGTGTACAACTGCGTCGTCGGACCCGTCGGTGCACCTGCTGCCGGGCAATTCTCCTCGGCCGCAACAGTTGTCGCAGTCAAAGCAAGGGGGACCGTTCCGGTCGCGGTCGTTCCCTGCAGCCGAAAGTTGAACGGTACGTTGCCGGCGTTCCGAATCGACAGCGGTGCCTGCGAGAAACCGTTCGGTCCGAGGTCTGCCGCGCCGAGTGCAGTGAGAACGTAATCGTTCACTTCCGCTCCGTTCGGGCCGACCTTGATGTCCAAGGTGCCGGAGTTGATGGTCCCGCCTGCGACGATCTGCTCGTCACGCCACAGCGCGCCCGTCGACTGTGCTGATCCGAAGACCACCACCGCGACGGACGCGGCTGCGAGCGCCCAATAACGACCGTGCTTGTTCGTCACTGCTACCGGTCAGGGACGAACCTGGTCGAGCGTGAGGGTGAAGGCGTTGAGGTCGACGC
>NZ_LVCU01000522.1:0-4416 GCF_001647185.1 Rhodococcus sp. EPR-147 | reverse complement strand
CGTCGTGACGTCCTTGCTGTCCTGGCTGACGCCCTGGAATCCGGCGACGAGCACGATCGAACCCTCGTCGAGGGCGCTGCGCACGCGGCCGGGGGTGACGTCGATGATCTTGGCGTTGCCGTGCACGCTGGTGGTGACGACGCCTGCCTGGGAGCCGGTGAACGACCGGGCCTCGGCACCGAGCGAGTGGATGGCCATCGCGACCAGCGCGTTGGAGATGCGTTCACCCGAGGTGAGCAGCATGTCCATCTCGCGGGCCGGCGGGGCCGGGCACACCTGCTGGGCCAGGTCGAGTAGTTCGTCGGTGGTGTCGCCCATGGCCGACACGACCACGACGACGTCGTTGCCTGCCTTCTTGGTCTCGACGATTCGTTCAGCGACGCGTCGGATACGTTCGGCGGTTCCCACCGACGATCCACCGTACTTCTGGACGATGAGAGCCACGCCTGTTTACCTCCGCTGGATAGCCGACAATCGGGCGATTGTTCCGGGGTAACCCTACCGAGCGAATGCCCCGAGCAGTGGCCCGGGTAGCTCCGAGCTGGGACTTTAGGGCGGTTCGCCTGCGGATACACCTGACCTAACATGTTCGGGTGACCCTTCCCGAGCACCGCCCACCCCCACCCCCACGAGGTCTGCGGGTGCTCTTCGGGCTCCCTGCCGTCGGCCGTCGCTGGCCGGGTGGACTGCGCTCGGCTCTGGCGTTCGGTATCCCCGCGATCGCGGCGTGGGTTCTCGGGTTCCACACCGAGGCCCTGCTGGTGGTCTCGGGCAGTTTCGCCGTCATCTACGGCGAGGGGCGTCCCTTTCGTTCGCGTTGGTGGGTCGTCCTGACCGCGGGCGGCGCACTGGTGGCGTCGGTGTGGCTCGGGGCGACGGCCGGGCAGGTGGCGCTCGATCTCGGGAGCACCGGATGGGCGCAGATGATCCCGGTGACCCTGCTCTCGCTCCTGGCTCTCGTGGCGGTCTACGTCATCGCTGCGCTGCGACTCGGACCGCCGGGTGCGTTCTTCTTCGTGCTGGTGTGCGCGGTGTCGTCGTACATCCCCGGGGCCGGCATCGGCGCCGTTCACGGAGCGGTCTGCGCGGCGATCGGCGTCGCGTCGGCGCTGCTGGTGTCGATGTCCGGGGTGCTGTGGGATCCGCGAGGACCCGAGCGCGAGGCCGTCGGAGCCGCGGTGGGCGCGATCGAGAAATACACGAGCTCGCCGACGCCGTCTGCCGCCGATCGTCACGTCGCGGCCGCGCGTCTGCACGCAGCCTGGGCCGCCGTGTACGACGCCGGTGCTGCACGGTTGTCGTCGAGGCCGGTGCTGGTGCAGAGGCTGTTCGACGCCCATCGGGCGTTCGCGGCCACTACCTCTCGAGGCATGGATGCCGACCAGGCAGTCGACTCGGTGCCGGATCAGCTGCCGCTGGCGAGGCCGAGCATCGCCTACCGGTTGCGGCGCTCGCTGCACCGGGATTCACACGCATCGTCCACGGCGATCAGGGTCTTCTGCGCGGCAGCGGCGGCAGGCGGGATCAGCGTCGCGCTGGATCTGAGCCGACCGGACTGGGCGATCCTCGGTGCCGTCCTGGTGCTGCAACAGGGTCCCGACCGGGTGCACGGCACCTATCGCGGCCTGCAGCGGCTCGGCGGAACCCTCGCGGGGGTGGCCCTGTTCTCCGCCATCTTCCTCTCGCCGCTGACCGGTCTGGCCGTCATCGTGGTGTTGATGGTGTTGCAGTTCGCGATCGAGGTGTCGGTGGCGCGCAACTACGGGTTGGCCGTCACGTTCATCACTCCGCTCGCCCTGCTGATGGGGACACTGACACATCCGGGAGCTGTGCTGGAGGACATCGTCGTGGACCGGATCGTGGAAACCACGGTGGGCGTCGCTCTGGCCTTCGCTGCGCTGTGGCTGCTGCTTCCCGGGGCGTTCAGGCGCGCATTGCAGTGGTCCGACGGCCGAGTCCTGACGCTCAGCGCCGATCTGCTGACGGTGTTGCGCACCGAGGACGTGGCCGGATCGAGCGCTCTCACCGCCCGGCGCGACGTCCAGTTCGAGCTGGTCGGGTCCGCGTTGGCCGGTGCCGAGGCCGCACACAACGATCGGCGGTGGGCTCATCGGGTGTGGTCGCAGCATGCCGAGGTCGATCGCCTCGGGTACGAACTCCTCGCGCACTGCTGGACGATCACCGCCGTCGGACGAATGAATGACATCGGGCACTGGCAACGCAGAGTCGATGCAGCAACTGCAGAATTCCACTCGTCAACCCTGGGGTAGGCGGTCGGCGCGCGGTAGTACACTCAGCCCATGCTGCGAGCTCTCCTTCTTAACAGCCGCGACGGGGTCTGAGACCAGACTGGCTTCCCGTCGCGGGGTTCGTTGCGCCGGTCGAACACATTGCTCTGATCTGTACGGAGAGACGAAGACCATGTCACCAGCCGACGCATTCACCTCGGGAACTCGCACCATCACCCCGCCCTCGCGGCCCGCACCAAGCGACCAGCCCGCCTGGAACACCCAGAAGAACTCCTCGATGCCGACCTACCGTTACCGGCCGTTCGCCGAGGAGGTCGAGCACGTCACCCTTCCCGACCGCACGTGGCCGGACAAGATCATCGACCGCACCCCGCAGTGGTGCGCCGTCGATCTGCGCGACGGCAACCAGGCGCTGATCGATCCGATGAGCCCGGCCCGCAAGCGCCGCATGTTCGACCTGCTGGTTCGCATGGGCTACAAGCAGATCGAGGTCGGCTTCCCGTCGGCCAGTCAGACCGACTTCGACTTCGTCCGCGAGATCATCGAGGACGGCGCGATCCCCGACGACGTCACCATCCAGGTGCTGACGCAGTGCCGTCCCGAGCTGATCGAGCGCACCTTCGTCGCGTGCGAGGGTGCCCGCAGCGTCATCGTGCACTTCTACAACTCGACGTCCATCCTGCAGCGCCGAGTGGTGTTCCGGGCCGAGCGTGACGTCATCAAGAAGATCGCCACCGACGGTGCCCGCAAGGTCCTCGAAGAAGCAGCCAAGTTCCCCGATACCGACTGGCGCTACGAGTACTCCCCCGAGTCCTACACCGGCACCGAACTGTCCTACGCCAAAGAGGTGTGCGACGCGGTCACCGCGATCATCGATCCCACTCCCGCCAAGCCGCTGATCCTGAATCTGCCTGCGACAGTCGAGATGGCGACACCCAACGTCTATGCCGACTCGATCGAGTGGATGAGCCGCAACCTCGATCGGCGCGACAGCATCGTACTGTCACTGCACCCGCACAACGACCGCGGAACCGGTGTTGCCGCAGCAGAACTCGGCTACCAGGCCGGTGCGGATCGCATCGAGGGCTGCCTGTTCGGCAACGGCGAGCGCACCGGCAACGTCTGCCTGGTCACGCTCGGGTTGAACCTGTTCACCCGCGGTGTCGATCCGCAGATCGACTTCTCCAACATCGACGAGGTCCGTCGAACCGTGGAGTACTGCAACCAACTTCCCGTCGCCGAGCGTCACCCCTACGGCGGCGACTTGGTCTACACCGCCTTCTCCGGCAGCCACCAGGACGCCATCAACAAGGGCCTGGACGCGATGAAAGTCACTGCGGACGAACAGGGTTCGGACATCGGAGACGTCACCTGGCAGGTCCCGTATCTGCCCGTCGACCCGAAGGACGTCGGTCGCACCTACGAGGCCGTCATTCGCGTCAACTCGCAGTCCGGCAAGGGCGGCGTCGCGTACATCATGAAGTCCGATCACGGCCTGAACCTGCCGCGTCGACTCCAGATCGAGTTCTCCCAGGCCGTCCAGCGCATCACCGACGGTGAGGGCGGCGAGGTCTCGCCCAAGGAGATGTGGGACGTCTTCGCCGAGGAGTACCTGACCCCGATCCGCCCCCTCGAGCGCATCAAGCAGTCGGTCATCGCGGCCGAGCACGACGGTGGCACCGACACGATCACCGCGACGGTCAAGGTCGACGGGGTGGAGCAGGAGATCTCCGGATCCGGCAACGGCCCCCTCGCCTCGTTCGTCGACGCACTGTCCACCATCGGATACGACGTCAGCGTCCTCGACTACTCCGAGCACGCCATGTCCGCCGGCGACGACGCCCAGGCCGCGGCCTACGTCGAGGCCTCGGTCACCTCACCCGCCGGTGTCGCCACCACCGTCTGGGGCGTCGGCATCGCGACCTCGATCACCACCGCATCACTGCGCGCTGTGGTCTCGGCCGTGAACCGTGCACTGAAGTAGATTCTCTGCTCGACGCGAAGCCGCCCATATCATCACGAATGGGCGGCTTTTCGCTGTTTATCGACGCTCAGCTGGTACGCCGCGTGCGACAATGAACCTGCCGTCGGGGCACTTTAGGGAATGGAAGTTCGCCATGGATTCTTTCTGGGATTTTCTCTGGCTTCTCATCGTCGGTTTCGCATT
>NZ_LVCU01000521.1:0-35018 GCF_001647185.1 Rhodococcus sp. EPR-147 | reverse complement strand
GAAGAGCGACGGCCGAGCCGTTGGGCAACGAGGTGCCACCGTTCACTGAGACCTCGGTCAACAGCGCATCCGCCAATGCGGTGTCGCCACCGACGTCGGTGAAGTCCGCTGTGATGGTGGCACGGAGATTGTCTCCTGCCCAGTTCACGGTGTACTGGGTCGAGTACTCGAGCACGTCGCCCGGCACGATCGGGAACGTCGAGGGGTCGGTTCCGAGATCTGCGTTCGGGGTGACCGAGGTTTCGGTCCAATTGGCAGTGCCGGGGACTGGGGCAAAGTTCAGTTCACCGGAGTTGATCTCACCTCCGGTCACAGTTTCGGTGTCCTGCCACAGCGCATAGGAGCCCAAACCGCCGAGCAGCAGTACAGCTGCCGCCCCCGCGGCTATGGCGCCTTTGGTTGCCTTGTTCATTCGTTGTCGCTTTCTTCGGTGGCCCTGTTCGTGAGGCCGGAGGGGGAGGTGACCCGGATGTGGGTCGGTCGGCCATCCGAAGAGGCCTCCGCAACTGGTGCGATGCCCATTGTTTCGGAACGACCTCCTAGGCCGTTACCCAAGTGAAGGTAAAAGTCCGAGGGAATGTTCGGCCGCATTTTTCATACTTTTGGTTTACACATGATCTCGCCATGTAAAGCTACTCGAATTACGAAAACTGCCACCTTGCGGCGGATCACCCCAGGTCGCGCGTCCGATTACAGCGGACGAAACGATTTCGTCCTCATTTTTGCTACCCGCTCCGCTGTTTCTGCCCGATGTGCGGAGTCGACAATCGACGGCGCATCCGGGCACGAAAAAGCCCCGAGGCATTACGCCTCGGGGCTTGAATTTCGCAGTGGTTCCCTACCGCAGAATGTCGCGGCGAACGATGGTTTCGTCGCGGCCCGGTCCGACTCCGATGCACGACATGTACGCACCCGAGAGCTCTTCGAGACGCAGCACGTAGTTCTGCGCGTTGATCGGCAGTTCGTCGAACGTGCGGGCACCGGAGATGTCTTCCCACCAACCGGGCATCTCTTCGTAGATCGGCTTGGCGTGATGGAAACCGGTCTGCGTCATCGGCATCTCGTCGTGCCGGACGCCGTCGACGTCGTACGCGACACAGATCGGCACCGTGTCCAGACTGGAAAGCACGTCGAGCTTGGTCAGGAAGTAATCGGTGATGCCGTTGACTCGGGTGGCGTATCGCGCGATGACGGCGTCGAACCAGCCGGTGCGTCGAGCACGACCGGTGGTGACGCCCACCTCGCCGCCCTGCTTGGCCAAGTACTCACCGTAATTGTCGAACAACTCCGTCGGGAACGGTCCCGAGCCGACACGCGTCGTGGAGGCCTTCAGGATGCCGAGGACGGTCCCGATCTTGTTGGGGCCGATGCCGGAACCGACCGACGCGCCGCCCGCAGTCGGGTTCGAGGACGTGACGTAGGGATAGGTGCCGTGGTCGACGTCGAGCAGGGTGCCTTGCGACCCCTCGAGCAATATGGTCTCGCCGCGCTCGAGCGCGAGGTTCAGCTGCAACCTGGTGTCGGTGATGCGGTGCTTGAAGCCCTCGGCCTGCTCGAGCACCTCGTCGACCACCTGCTGTGAGTCCAGCGCCCGCCGGTTGTAGATCTTCGAGAGCACCTGGTTCTTGAATTCCAGTGCGGCCTCGACCTTTTGGGTCAGGATCTTCTCGTCGAGCACATCGGCTGCGCGGACGCCGACGCGAGCGATCTTGTCCTGATAGCAGGGCCCGATACCGCGGCCGGTGGTCCCGATCTTCTTGGCACCGAGGAAGCGTTCGGTCACCTTGTCGATGGCGACGTGGTACGGCATGATCAGGTGCGCATCGGCACTGAGCAGCAGGTTCGTGGTATCGACGTCACGCTTCTCGAGGCCTTCGAGCTCGGTGAGCAGCACACCCGGGTCCACGACGACGCCGTTGCCGATGACGTTCTTCACGCCGGGCGTGAGAATTCCCGACGGGATCAGGTGCAACGCGAACTTGTCGCCGTTCGGAAGGACGACGGTGTGACCGGCGTTGTTGCCGCCCTGGTAGCGAACGACCCACTGAAGGCGTTCGCCGAACAGGTCGGTGGCTTTGCCTTTGCCCTCGTCGCCCCACTGGGCGCCGATCAGGACTATCGCCGGCATGTGCTCTCCTACGTTGCTTTCGTGCGAGGACGCGCTGCAAATACTGCTCGATCGAACGCAGCCGTCACCATTTGCCGCAGGCGCGACAGTGGCCGGGGGAACAGTCTAGCCGAGGCGGTGAGCTGGCCCGCATGCCGCTACGGTGGAGCCGAAACGAGGGCACTATGGTCGTTCGAGGGTTCGACGAAGATCTAGGAGCGCCGTGACACCGTTCGTTCTGCACTGCGGAAATCCGCCGTTGCCGATCACGCTGACCGACGTCCCACTGCGCACCGCCGATGCAGTACCGACAGACGACGACTGCAGCGCGATCTTCTCCGACATCGAATCCGCACCGGCCCCCCGCATCATCGTCCTGGGCAGCGACGCGTCCCTGGCAGCCGTACTGACCCGATTGATGCGCACCGATCGTCTGCACGTCGAAGTCGCGTTCGTACCGGAGACCGCAACCGACGCCGCCCACATCTACAAGCTCGGAACCGGATCCCGTGCCGCAAAGGTGGCACTGACGGGCAAGGCGTCGAGCACACCCCTCATTCGCGACGACGCAGGCAAGGCCGTTGTCGGTCGGGCGCTCCTCGGCGGTGCCGGCGGCGCGGAACTCGAGGGCGAGGCCTACGTCGACGACACTCGGTTGTTCTCCGGAGTCGTACCCGGCGTCGAGGTGGCACCGACCCCGGAACTGCCGGGGCTGCGCGCGCGAGTGATCAGCCGTCGACGATTTCTGCCTCGCCGCTGGGTGAGCGGACGGGCGATGCAGCTCGGCTCCCCCGCCGCAGACCTGATGCGCGACGGCATCGCCGGCGACAGAACGGTGAAGCGGTCGACGTTCTATCGTCACCACGAAGAGTGGCTACTGGTCCGATGACCGTTCCGCTGCGCCGCAGTCCCGTTCTGCCGAGCCCGGTGTTCGTTGCCGTTCTCGCAATCGCGGGAGTGGGCGGCGCACTCGCGTGGACGGCCGAGGACGTCACGTCGTTCACCGCGCGCCTCGGAGTGTTCGTTCTGGTATTGGCCGGCTGGATCGCCTCGGTGTGCCTGCACGAATTCGGTCACGCATTCACCGCATTCCGCGCCGGCGACCGAGAGGTCGAACTCCGCGGCTATCTGACGCTCAACCCGCTGAAGTACACCCACCCGCTGCTCTCGATCGTCCTGCCGGTGGTGTTCATCGCGATCGGCGGAATCGGACTTCCGGGCGGGGCCGTGTACCTGCGGACCGGCCAGTTCTCGGCGTCCACGCAGCGGCGCATCGCCCTCGCCGGCCCCTTCGCCAATGCCGTTGTCGCCGTGGCACTCCTGATCGTCATTCGCATGTTCGGCACCGACGGCAGTCATCAGGCCTTCTGGTACGGGCTCAGCTTCCTGGCGTTCCTGCAGATCATGGCCACGATCCTGAACCTGATTCCGGTACCCGGACTCGACGGCTACGCCGCACTCGAGCCCTCGCTCTCGCCCGCCACCCGTGCATCGCTGAACCAGTTCAAGGGCTACGGAATCCTCGTTCTCGTCGCGTTGCTGTTCGTGCCAGCAGTCAACTCTGTGTTCTTCGGTGCGATCTACACCCTGTTCGGGCTGTCCGGTGTTCCCGAGTTCTTCGCAGGCAACGGCAACTACCTGATGCGATTCTGGCTGTGACGGCTGGTTCATCCAGGAGCAGCGGGAAGAATTGCACGGTATCGAGCGCGATCGACGGGATTCCGTCGATGCAGGCAGGTTCTGTGCAGACTTTCCCAGTTGTGTCGGGGGTCGGTCGCATAATTTCCCCATGACGACGTGGAACGACTTCTCGACGGCAGCACCGAGCCTGGCTTCGGCGGTGCGCGCCAGATTCACCGCCCACAAGCACCATGTACTCGCGACGCTCCGGGTGGACGGCTCACCGCGCGTCAGCGGAACCGAGGTCGAGTTCGACGACAGCGGCGTACTGCGTCTCGGCTCGATGCTCGGTGCCGTCAAAGCTCGAGATCTGCAGCGCGACGGACGGTTCGCGCTGCACAGCAATCCGGGTCACCATTCGATGGAGGGCGGGGACGCGAAGATCGGCGGGCGTGCCGTCGAAATCACCGATCCTGCTGTGCTGCAACCGATATTCGACGCCGCGCCGGGCGAGCTGGTGCCCTATCACGTGTTCGATCTCGACATCACCGAGGTCGTACTGACCTCGCTGGTGGACGATCACATGCAGATCGACGTGTGGCGTCCCGGCTCCGACGTACACACCGTCACCAGGTGAGCTCTTCCTTGCAGGTTCGGCCGTGCGCGGCGGGTTCGACCTGCACCGTGGCGTGGTCGAGGCCGTAGCCGGACAGCAGCGACTTGGCACGATCGAGCACCATCGACGACGACCCCTCGCACTCGAGGTGCACCGTGGCCACATCCATTCCGGTGGTGAGCGTCCACACGTGCAGGTCGTGCACCCCCGTCACGCCCGGTAGCGCACTCAGGTCGCCGGTCAGCGCGTCGACGTCGACATTTGCCGGGCTCGCCTGGGTGAGGATGCGCAGCGCCGACCCGGCGAGCTTGATCGCACGCGGAATGACCCACAGCGAGATCAGGACGCCGACGACGATGTCCGCCCACGTCCACCCGAACACGACCATCAGCACGCCGGCCACGAGCACGCCGACACTACCGACCGCATCGGCCAGAACCTCCATGTACGCACCGCGGACGGCCAGGGAATCCTTGGCGTCGCCGCGAATGAGCAGCATCACGACAATGTTGGCCGCGAGACCGGCCGTCGCGGTGAGAATCAGTGGTACGCCGGGGATTTCAGGAGCGTCGCCGATGCGTGAAATCGCCTCGTACATGATGAACGCCGCAACACCGAGCAACAGAACGGCATTTGCGATGGCGGTCAACACTTCTGCCCGATGCCAGCCGAATGTTCTTGCCGCTGCGGCACTTCCCTTGCGAGCGAGCATCAATGCGATCAGACCCATCGACATGCCGAGCACATCGGTGAGCATGTGGCCGGCATCGGCGAGCAGGCCGAGCGACCCGATAGCCAAGGCGACGGTTGCCTCGACGACGAGGAACACCACCAGGATCACGAGCGCGACGACCATCTTGCGCACCCGAGACCTGGGCGGCCCCGCACCTGCGGGCGAGTGACCGCCCACGCCGTGGCTGTGCCCGTGACCCGCGCCCATGACTCCCCCTGGTGACCGATGTCGACTTCCGGAAGTCACCATATGCGTACATACGCATATATGCAATGGTGCGCTCGGGTCACAACTCCGGCGGGACGTGCGGATGGTCCACCGTCGGCGGAAGTGTCGCCAAGGCAGAAATACGCTTGAGCCCGGCGACCTGCAGCAAGTCGACGATGATCGATCGCAACTGCGCCAACACCACCGTCGCCGACAGACCGGCGTTCGAGATCAACTCCGGCTTGGCACCGGCCGCAACCGACCTCAACACTCGCGCCGCTTCTGCCGCGTCGGGCTTCCGTCCCGGATCGGCGAGGATCATCTGCCGCAACACCTCCACCGCATGCGCCAACTTCTCCACCTCGTCGACGACACGCGGATCGAGGATCTCGTCGTCGCGCACCAACGTCAGCGACCGGCGCGCGAGCACCCGGATATTGCGGACGGCGTTGTCGATGGGATCGGCCGTAGCCGCGAGCGCCGCAAGACGATTGCGGTGATTCCAGTACATCGGAGAGATTCGCGCGATCTCCCGGCCGCCCTTGAGGTCGGTCCGCAGAGCATCGATACCGGACTGCGTCGCACGCGCCTTGCGCAACGCCTCCTCGATCGGTTTGGGATCGTTGGCCACCAAACCGTCGGCCACCTTCTGCAACACGCTTGCAGCCGTCGCCAACACGCTCGCCGCATCCTTACGGGCTCGCCACACCGGATGCGTCGGGATCAACGCCACGATCGCGATGCCCACCAGACCACCGACCAACGCGTCGACCATGCGGTTGGGGCCACCCATGTTGCCGGGTGGAATGAGTGTCGCGACCAGCACGGCGGACGATCCGGCCTGCATCGCGATGATCGGGCCGCCGTCGAGGAACACCGCAGCCGACATCGCCAACACCACGACAAGAGCGATCTGCCACGGACCGCTGCCGATCAGTGAGATCAGCAGATCGCCGATGCCGATGCCCACCGTCACTCCGACGACGAGTTCGGCCGATCGGCGCACCCGCGCACCGAGCGAGACGCCCAGTGAGACTACAGCGGCGATCGGCGCGAAGAACGGGCTCTCGTGACCGACGATGTCCGTCGCGACGAACCACGCCACACCTGCCGCCAACGCGCACTGAATGATGGGCAGCAGCGACAACTTCAGCCGAGCGCTGCCCGATTTCACTCGGGTTCGGCCGCGCACCCGGCTGGCGCGGGCCCGGTCAGCCCAGGCCGAGCGCTTCTGCTGCCTTGGGGTCACAGTCTTCGAGGAGGTCGAGGCAGCGGGCGTACTCGTCGTGCTCGTTGATGTCGCGGGCCGCTTTGGCGAGGACTGCGACGCATCGGAGGAATCCTCGGTTGGGCTCATGGCTGTACGGGACCGGCCCGAATCCCTTCCATCCGTTACGACGCAACTGGTCCAGACCTCGGTGGTAACCGGTACGAGCATAGGCGTACGCAGTGATGGTGGCACCGGACTCGAGGGCGGCCTCGGCCAGGTAGGCCCACGCGATGGACGCCGTCGGATGCGCCGCCGCGACGGCCTCGGGCGCTTCGTGGTTCAGCAGCGCGGATTCGGCCTCGTCGTCTCCGGGCAACAGTGTGGGTTGGGGTCCGAGCAGATCACCGAAAGAAGTCATGGCGCTCATTGTGCCCTTACGTCACCGAATCGTGTCCGAACACCCCCGGTGGCGCTCGCGGCGAGCGGCACACCCGGTCGATAGGCTGCCAGCTGACGAAATCGAGAACCTCCGAGTTCTCGGATGAATTCGGTGAACGAGGGAGAACGCATGCCGGACGAGAAGAAGAAGGCGCCCTCCGAGGCCGACGCAGCCACCGAGAAGATCGACCTGGGCAAGAAGAAGCAGATCGACGAGCCCGCCGACCCTCCGACCGAGAAGATCGCCACCGCCCCAGCCGAGGAACCGGCAGCAGCGGAATCGAAGCCGGTCGCGAAGCCGACTGCAGCCCCGCGTCGTATCCCGCCGCGAAACCCGTCCGGCGCGCCGGCGAAAGATGTTGCAGCAGAGAAGAAATCGCCAGCCGCCGTGCCGCAGCCGGTCGGGCCGAGGAAGATCGAGCCGCGGCAACCGAGACCGAAGCAGGTCGGTCCCCAGCGCGTCGGACCCCCGCCGACCGAACCCGGCAAACCGAGTCGGAAGAAGTGGTGGGCGGCGCTGGTGGCTGTAGTTGTCGTGGTCGCGGCAGTCGCCGCCGGTGCGAATCTTCTGATCGACCGCACGAGCGTCGACGACTCCCCGGAGGCCCGGATCAGAACGACCGTCGAGTCGTTCACCCGCGCATTGGCCGACGGCGACCTCGCCACGCTGCGCAGTACCTCGTGCGGTGACCTCGCGACGTTCTACCGAGACATCCCGGATGCGGAATTCACCGATGTCCACCGCGTCTCGGCCGAGCAGGGCAACATCCCGACCCTCGACAGCATCGACGCCATCCAGGTCGGCGACGACACCACCGCGATCGCCCAGGTCATCGCGCACACCGAAGCCAACCCGAACGATCGATCGCCGCGCACCTTCGACCTGCGCCTCGAGGGCGATCAGTGGAAGGTGTGCAGCTGACGCTGCATGTGCGCGGCGGAGCCTGCGGGTCGTTCCGCAGGCTCCACTCCTACCTCGTGGCCTGATACGAGTTTCCGCGCAGTGCGGCTTGCCCGCTCTAGCCGGCACTCACGCTGCGTCCGGCGGACTTGAGGTCGTTGCAGGCCTCGACGACGCGGGCGGTCATGCCGGCCTCTGCCTTCTTGAGGTAGCTGCGCGGGTCGTAGGCCTTCTTGTTGCCGACCTCGCCGTCGACCTTCAGAACGCCGTCGTAGTTGGAGAAGAAGTGTCCGGCGATGGGACGGCTGAACGCGTACTGGGTGTCGGTGTCGACGTTCATCTTCACCACGCCGTACTCGAGAGCCTCTTCGATCTCGCTCTTCGCCGATCCCGATCCGCCGTGGAAGACGAAGTCGAACGGCTTGGAACCCGATGCCAGGCCCAGCTTCTCCGACGCGACCTTCTGGCCGTCCGCCAGCACCGACGGCTTGAGCTTGACGTTGCCCGGCTTGTAGACGCCGTGCACGTTGCCGAACGTCGCCGCCAGCAGGTAGCGCGAGCCTGCGTCGCCTGCGCCGAGGGCCTCGACGGTCTTGAGGAAGTCCTCGTTGGAGGTGTAGAGCTTGTCGTTGATCTCCGCCTCGACGCCGTCTTCCTCGCCGCCGACGACACCGATCTCGACCTCGAGAATGATGTTCGCTGCCGCCGCGCGGGCGAGCAGGTCCTTGGCGATCTCGAGGTTCTCGTCGATCGGGATGGCCGAGCCGTCCCACATGTGCGACTGGAACAGCGGGTTCTTGCCTGCGTCGACGCGCTCCTGCGAGATCGCGATGAGCGGCCGAACGTAGGTGTCCAGCTTGTCCTTGGGGCAGTGGTCGGTGTGCAGAGCGATGGTGACGTCGTACTTGGCGGCGATCACGTGCGCGAACTCGGCGAGCGCCACAGCGCCGACGACCATGTCCTTGATGCCCAGTCCCGAGCCGAACTCGGCTCCACCGGTCGAGAACTGAATGATGCCGTCGCTACCCGCGTCGGCGAAGCCCTTGATGGCGGCGTTGATGGACTCGGAACCCACACAGTTGATTGCCGGAAAGGCGAACTTGTGTTCCTTCGCCCGGCCCAGCATCTCGGCGTAGACCTCGGGAGTTGCGATAGGCACGGCGTCATTCCTCCATTGAAAAGTTCGGTTGTGTCCTGTGCAGTATGGCAACCTCCGAGCCCGGTGTCGTGCGTACCCGCATCGCTGAGGTAATTACGCGGGAGATCGAACAGGGCAGCGTGTTCACAGCCGGGCGACACCAACTACTGAGGGACTTCCCGGTTCAGGCCGGTAGTGTGGGCGCGGTGAGTCTTCTAGCTGCCTCGGAATCGGTGACGACCAATCTGGCGTTGTTACCTGGATTTCTCGACCCCGTGAACCTGCTCAACTCCTTCGGTCACTGGGTTCTGATCGGGCTGCTGCTGGTTGTGTTCATCGAGTCCGGGCTGCTCTTTCCGCTGCTCCCAGGCGATTCGCTCCTCTTCACGGCCGGCTTGATCGCAGCGTCGAAGTCCACCGATATCGAGCCGTTCGCGTCCATCTGGACTCTCGTGATCCTGATTCCGATTGCGGCAATCCTCGGTGATCAGGTCGGCTATCTGATCGGCACGAAGGGCGGCGCAGCCCTCTTCAAGAGCAACGATTCGCGCTTCTTCAAGAAGAAGTACATCGACGAATCGCACATATTCTTCGAGAAGCACGGTCCGATCACCATCATCCTGGCGCGCTTCGTGCCGATCGTGCGAACGTTCGCACCGGTCGTCGCGGGTGCGTCGCACATGAAGTACTCACTGTTTCTCACCTACAACGTCGTCGGCGGCGTGCTCTGGGGCGCGGGTGTGACCACCCTCGGTTACCTGCTCGGGCAGATCGCGTTCATCCGCGACCACGTCGACATCATCTTCCTGATCATCGTCGCCGTCTCCGTACTGCCCATCGTCATCGAGGTCGGCAAGCGCATGATCAAGGCCCGCAAGACTCCGCTCGGGGAGGCCACCGACATGATCGAGGCAGACGCCCCGGACACCAAGTCCTGATCGAGATCTTCCGAAAGTGATCGAGTCCATGTCGTCGATTACCACTGCGCTTCCGACCGTCTCCGTTCAGGCCGTCGGCAGTTTCGGTCCGCTGGAGACAGCAGGCCCCCTCGTCGTGTGGATCATCGTCATGACTTTCGTGTTCATCGAATGCGCGGTGATCATCGGATTGTTCCTGCCGGGAGATTCGATGCTGATCACGGCCGGAATCGTGATGGCGACCCACGCGTCGGGCACCGGTCACATCTGGGCGCTGTCGCTCGGTGCGATGGTCGCCGCCATCGCCGGCAATCAGGTGGGGTACTCGATCGGTCACCGCACGGGCTCGACGCTGGTGGCCCGCAAGAACGGTAAATACCTCAACACCAAGAACCTGCACAAGGTCAATCTCCTGCTCGAGAAGCACGGATTCTGGGCGGTGCTGGTCGCGCGATGGATCCCCTGGGTGCGCACCCTGTGCCCGCTCGTCGCCGGTGCCGCGAAGATGGATCACCGCAAGTACACGATCGCCAGCACGCTCGGTGCCATCATCTGGGCTCCGGTGCTGTTGCTGATCGGGTTCTACTTCGGCTCGTTCATCGACGGAATCCCGTGGCTGATGCCCGCCGTCCTCATCGGCATGGTCGTGCTGCTGGTCGTCGGAACCGGACTCGGCATCTGGCAGTACCGCAAGGAAATGGCACGCCCCGAAGAGACCATCGAGGTCGAAGAGGTCGTGGAGTAGCGACTCAGAAACCTGCAGCTGCGACGCGTTGTGCGGCTTCCATGAGCATCCATCCGCCCAGTTGGACCGACAGGTCTCGCTCGGGTACGTCGGACGGTCGGACCGTTCCTTCGGTGAAGCTGGCGATGTGCAGACCTTGCCCAGGGAATCGGGCTTCGCGGGTCCAGTCGGCTCCGAACAGCGGGTTGTCTTCCACTTCGAGGCGGTTCTCCCACGCTGCTTCGGCCGAGTTCAGCACGATCGCAGCTGCGAGTTCGCGAGCTCGGTCGTCGGCGTCGGAGTCCCCGGGCAGCTTCACCGCGACCATCGCCAGGTACCGCGCGAGGATCGGGTTGAACAGGCCGCCGTCTCCCCCACCGCCGCCGGTGATGACGAGGTTGCGGGTCAGGTGGTTGTCGACTGCGTCGACCAGAGCGTGGACTCGCTGCGCGTGCCTGGGTTCGCCGAGCCGAACTGCGAGTTCGGTCTCGAGGCCCAACGTGACGCCCTGGCAGTAGCTGTACACGGCGCGTTCCATCTCACCGGGTTTGCCGGCGTCGACGAGTGCGCGAGTGGAATGCATTCCGTCGAGAATCAGCCCCGTGCGCTCGTCCCTGAGGGTGTGGTCCATCCAGTCGGCCATCTCCTGGGCACGCCACAGCCGACCGGTGCGCGCCAACAAGATCGCGGCCGGACCGTTGGCGGGTGCGTTGTAGAAGTCGGACTTCTTGCGCCACGGAATGCCGCCGCCCTCGGCCGGAGCCCAGGCGTCGAACAATTCCATCTCGATCTGCTGGATGCCACCGCGATTGCCGACGAAGTGCTTCCGCTGCGCCCGTTCGAGCGCCAACCCGAGCCACGCCATGTCGTCGTAGTAGTTGTTGGTCCACCCGCTGACGTTGCGGGTTCGGTGCGCTCGGGTGATCTTGTTCAGTCGCCGACGGCGCTTGGGGGTGAGGTCGCGATCTGCGGCGTCGACCGCGCAGTCGAGCAGGTGGGCCTGCCACCAGTAGTGCCAGCGCAGGAACATCCGTTCCTTCCGGACCGGTGGCCAGGCGACGACTCCCAACGTCGTGCCCGGTAGCCCCCAGAGCCGACGCATGTGCCGCGCGACGACGGCCCCCTCCGCGGCGTCCGCACGCTGCGACCACAACTCCTGCATACCCGCAATCCTGCCACTACCGTTGCAGATTCGTTACATCCCGCCCCGGAAACCGCCCCGAAACCGTTCCGGAACCCGTGGTGGTGTCACCACGCAGTCTCGATGTCGGCATGCCGCCGAATCCACGAGTGCATGGCAATTCCCGCGGCAACCCCAGCATTGATACTGCGGGTGGAACCGAACTGGGCGATCGATACCGTCATCGACGCCGACGCGCGGGCACTGTCGGTGACGCCCGGTCCCTCTTGTCCGAAGAGCAGCAGGCAGTCGCGCGGCAACTCCGCCGTCTCGATCGGTACCGACCCCGGGGTGTTGTCGACGGCCACGACGACGAGGCCCTGCTCCGCGGCGAATTCCATCAGCGCTTCCACCGTGTCGTGGTGGTGGATGTGCTGGTAGCGGTCGGTGACCATGGCACCGCGGCGGTTCCACCGACGTCGCCCGACGATGTGCACCGCCTGGGCGGCGAAGGCGTTCGCGGTGCGCACCACCGTCCCGATGTTGGCGTCGTTGGTGAAGTTCTCGATGGCGACGTGCAGCGAATGCCGTCGGGTGTCGATATCGGCGACGATGGCCTCGCGCCGCCAGTAGCGATAGGCGTCGACGACGTTGCGGCGGTCACCGCCTGCGAGCAGTTCCGGGTCCAACCGTGGGTCGTCGGGTGGTGGTTCGGCGTGGGTGTCGGACCACGGTCCGACGCCGTTGGGGTTCTCGCCCCACTCGGTGGGGCCGGCATCGTCCGACGGAGGAGTGCTGTCGCTGCTCAATAGATTTCGTTGCTGTCCGGTGCGATGCGGAAACCGTGTCCGGTCGCATCGTCGACGCACGAGATGCCGTTCTCGGCGGACGTGCAGGTGAATCCGTTCTCGGCGATGGTCGCCCCGACCGCGAGCGGTGGATCGATCGTTTCCCCACCCGAGGTGTAGACCACGCCGCCGGAGCACATGAAGGCAGCCGGCCCTTGATTGGTGACTCGAATACCGTTGCCCCAGTTGATCATGCAGTCCTCCGGCCGCGGCGGCACCGGAGTGGTGGTGCCCTGACACCCGGCCTCGGTGCGGTTCGACAGCGGCACGATTCCGCACTGGAACAAACCGTCGGGGGAACTGAAGTAGAACGCGCCGCCGATGGCGGCGTACGTCGTCTGCGGTTCTGCGGTGGGCGGCGGCTCGACCGGAGGCGGGGGCGGCGGGAGCGCTTCTTCCGTCGTCGTCACCGGTGCAGGAGTGGTGGTTGCCGTTGTCGTCGTCGGCGCGAGAGTGGTGGTCGACGGCTGCGGCGGAGGCTGGGCAGCGGACTCACTGCTGCAACCGGCGAGAACGAGCGCCGCGGCCCCGATTCCCACCGACCAGGCTCGTAACCGACCCATTCGCCTTGCCCTGCTCGAACGCAACCTGCTCGAACCCCACGTACTCAGCATGAAGAAACCCCGACCCACCTTTCGACACCGATTGCTCGAAAGACCGACGATACCGGCGTCAGGGCCGGCATCGTTCGGCGACGAGTTCTAGGTGTGGCTCAGGCGCCGGTTGACCTCGCGAGTGAGCCACGCGGGCGAGAAGCGCGAGCCGAGCGAGAGCGCCTTGGACGGCAAGCCGACCGGGAAATGCACCTTGTGCAACCGGCGCTTGACGGGACGGGTCGCGTCGAAGATCGCGTCGGACACGTCTTTGACGGTGAGCCGGACACCCAACGAACTCGTGGTGCCCGTCGACACGCCCTGGGTCATCGCAGTCTGGACGAACAGCGGCCACATGGCCTTGACGGAGATGTCGTACTTGCTCCACTCGAGATCCAACGCCTCGGTGATGCCGCGTACCGCGAACTTGGTTGCGCCGTACGTCACCAACTCGGGCTGACCGTAGATGGCCGACGCCGAACACAGGTTGACGACCTGCGCGCCTGCCGTGTCCTTGAGGTACGGGAAAGCCGCGAGGGTGCCGTAGACGACCCCGTTGACGTTGATGTCGATCTGACGGCGGTGCACCGAAAGCGGCATGTCCTCGAAAGCGCCCGCGGCGAGGATTCCGGCGTTGTTGATCAGAATGTCGAGTCGACCGTCGCCCTCGGAGACGAACTCCTTCAACCGGGTTTCCCACTGGTCGGAGTTGGTTACATCCAAGATGCCGGTGACCACACGGCCGCTGAGCGAGGCAGCTTCCTTGCCGAGCGATGCCAAGCCGGTCTCGTCGATGTCGTAGGCACCGACGAGGTAGCCGCTGGCGGCGAACTTGAGGGCCGTCGCGCGGCCGATACCGGCAGCTGCGCCTGAGATGAAGACAGTTGGTCGAGTCACATCGATCACCGTACATGTAACCCTACTTACCGGTAACCCCCTATCGTCGAATATCCAACGGCCGCTTTCGGCGGCGTAGGAGCACCGAAGTGAACAACGCGAGAATCGTGCGATCCGTCGTCGTCGTGACGATCGGCTACGCCCTTGTGCTGGCGATCTGGATCGGTTGGTTGAGGGACCGCACCCCACCGGGAACGCTTCCGTATCAGTTGGCAGCCCTGGTCGCCGGATTCGGCGCAGCTCTCGGACTGGCCATGCTGATCGCCGGACGCCCCACACGTGAGCAGAAGGAACTGATCGAACACGGCGTGGAGGGGTGGGCGACGGTCGATGCCATCCGCCGGATCGACGACGACACCGCCGAGTTGGATCTCGAATTCACCGTGCCGGGCTCGGGCAGCTACTTCGGCAAGATCGTCTACGACATCCCACGTTCGGACAGCTCACGATTCGAGCCGGGCACCGTCATCGCCGTTCGCGTCGACCCTGCCCACCGCGAGCGGGTACTGCTTCTACCTCGAAGCCAGGGCCTCGACGAGTAGGACCTGCGCCGCCACATAGGTCGAGAGGATGACCGCTTCCGCGGCGCGCCGCCGACGGTCCTCGGTCAGAAAGAGCCGTCTGAACACGATCAGCGCGTCGGAGACGGTGAACAGAACACCGCCGATGATCAGCCTGCGATCGCCGCCGCGCGAGACCGAACGCGCAGACAGGGTCGACGTGGTCGCGAGCACCGCACCGTAGCCGGCCAGGGTCGACGCCACCGCGGGCTGCCGCCTGGCCAGAAGCGTCGATGCGACTGCCCATCCGGCGTATCGCGGAGCGGCGTCGAGCAGCGTCGGACGCGCACCCCGACGGAGCAGCAGATACGTATAACTGCCCTGCATCACCGCGAACGCACGCGCGCCCCATTCCAGAGCGGAATCGTCGTCGGGGTCGATCAACAGAACATCGCCGACCGTGGCCGCCGCAAGACCCGCCAGGAGCACCCGATCTCGCGCCGGATCGAGCCCGCTCGCCAGCGCCGGGACGATCAGAGGCTTGGCCATACGCTGCACGGGCATCGACCCCGCCGCCGCACCGACCACGGTCACCGCACCCGCCACCAGCGCGGCTGCACGAGCCCGCCGAACCCGACCGACAACCATCGCAGACCTCCACCGACAATCTCGTCACAGCGCAAGTCACATGTGACGCTGACCCCTATCGCTTGATACTCGCAGGTCGCGTCGCCATCGTGGAGAGGTCGGTCGGATCATATCGAGGTAGTGGGGACCATCATGCGCCGCAAACTCACCGGGCAGGACAGTTCGGGACGATCCGCCTTCGCCGGCAATCCCAACCCTTTGCTCCGCGACTGCGACGTTCGTCAGGCGCGCATCAAGCGCTGGGTGACCACACTGCTGATACTCATGGTTCCGGTGTCGCTGTGGATCGGTGCCACCGCCCACTCCGACCAACAGCAGCGACTCGAAGACCAGAAGAATTCGATTCACCAGGTCACCGCGACCACGACGGCCGTTGCGGAATCCGTGCCCGCCGTATCCACCGAGCTCGGCGCATCCGGCGCAGCCGCAACTGCCGTCGACTCGCGCTGGGTCTACCGAGGCGTCGAGCACACCGGACGCGTCAGCGTCGACACCGGATCGCCTGCCGGGACCACCACGCAGATCTGGGTCGACAACAGCGGCGATCTGAGTATGCACCCCCTGACCTCGTCGGATGTCGTCGCCGCATCCATTTTCAACGCCATCGGCAGCTGGGTGCTCGTGGCATCCGTTCTCATCGGCGCCTACCAACTGATGCGCTTCCGCTACGACGGTCGACGGGACGCCGAGTGGGACCGCGAGATCGCCGATCTGCTGCGGCAACACTGATCCGAGCTCGTCCATCTCCCTGAGCTCGAGCGCGCTTTGCGATAGATAGTTAGTGTATGTAACAATAAATCGGTGAGTCACTCCGACGAAGACATCCGAGATCTCCTCTCGCAGCTGGTCACCAGCTCGTCGCGCTTCGTCCGATTGGCCGCACGGTTCGGCAGCGACGAATGGCCGAGGGCGTGGATGCGGGCCCTGTCGTTGCTCGAGGAGTACCAGCCCCTGCGCATCAGCACCTTCGCAGAGCTGGACCGCTGTTCCCAACCCTCGGCAACGGCGCTGCTCGCCAAGTTGAGCAACGCCGATCTCGTCACCAGGCGACCCGACCCCGACGATTCGCGTGCCGTTCTCATCGAGATGACCGAGGCCGGCCACCGATGGCTCGCCGAAGGTCGACGCCACCTCGTCGACGGACTTCTCCCGTACCTGTCCGATCGCGACCCAGAACAGATCCAGAAACTGACCGACGGCTTGAGCGAGCTTCGCAGCATCCTCGAGCCCGTCGATCACGAAACGAGAGGAACTCTTTCGTGACCACCAGCACCTCCACCGACAGCCTGTTGAAGCAACCTCGCGCAGTATGGGCAGTTGCATTCGCCAGCGTCATCGCCTTCATGGGCATCGGTCTCGTGGACCCCATCCTCAAGCCCATCGGTGAACAGCTCGACGCCTCGCCGTCGCAGGTGTCACTGCTGTTCACCAGCTACATGCTCGTCACCGGCATCGCGATGCTGATCACCGGAGTGGTGTCGAGTCGCTTCGGCCCCAAGCGCACGCTGCTGGTGGGACTGGCGATCATCGTCGTCTTCGCAGCCTTGGCAGGCACGTCCGGATCGGTCGGAGAGATCATCGGATTCCGCGCAGGCTGGGGGCTGGGCAACGCCCTGTTCATCGCGACGGCGCTGTCGACCATCGTCGGTGCCGCATCGGGAGGTGTCGCTCGCGCGATCATCCTCTACGAGGCAGCACTCGGTATCGGTATCGCGACCGGCCCTCTCGTCGGTGGAGTTCTCGGCGGGTTCAGCTGGCGCGGACCGTTCTTCGGCGTCGCCGCACTGATGGCCGTCGCGTTCATCCTTCTCATCGTCATGCTCCCGGACACCCCGAAGCCCGCCCGCACCACGTCGATCCTCGATCCGTTTCGCGCGCTTCGTCACCGCGGTCTGCTCACTGTCGGCATCACCGCGCTGCTCTACAACTACGGATTCTTCACCCTTCTCGCCTACACCCCCTTCCCGTTGGACATGGGCACCTACTCCATCGGCTTCATCTTCTTCGGCTGGGGCCTGTGCCTGGCCGTGGCGTCGGTGTTCATCGCGCCGAAGCTGCAGCGGGCCTTCGGAACGCTGAACATGATGATGCTCGCGCTGCTGTTGTTCGCCGTCGACCTGGCCGTCATGGCGATGTTCACCGAGAACAAAATCGTCCTCATCGTGGGAACCGTCGTGGCCGGGTTGTTCCTCGGCGTCAACAACACGCTGATCACCGAGACCGTGATGATCTCGGCACCGGTCGAGCGTTCGACGGCATCGGCGGCCTACAGTTTCGTTCGCTTCACCGGCGGGGCCGCGGCTCCCTACCTGGCCGGCAAACTCGGCGAGTCGAACATGCACGTCCCGTTCTGGGTGGGTGCCGCCTGCACTGCTCTGGCCATCGTCGTGTTGGCAACCGGCCGGAAGGTGCTCGCTCACGTCGACGATCACGAACCCGCACCTCACAGCATCGACGAGGCCCGTGCGGTGACGGTCGGCGACTGAAATACGTTCGCCCGACGGGGTTTTCGCGGCGGTCGAGATGTACGCATCTCGACCGCCGTTTCATGTCGCAAATCTCTCTCGTCACATACGTCCCATCAGTAACACTTTCATAACCAATTCTCAGGTAAAGCCCTGAACGGTTCCCGAGACCGGCCGGTTGGTTTACGGTCACGTCAACACGGTTGTTCGTGTGACTCACCAACTACACCCGTTCCGCGTGGGAGGGCGGGTGCGTGCAGCACGATGCTGCCACTGACCGAAGGGCCACAATCTCCATGTCGCAGAAGTCGATCGCCAGGTCCAAGAAGGCGCGCCTCGCCGCTGCCGGGGCCGCCATGGCACTGTCCCTCTCCATCGCCGCACCGGGAATTGCCAGTGCGCAGGAGCAGACACCCGAAAGCTCCTCCGTCGAACAGCCCGCCACCGAAGAAGGCACCGAATCCGGCGCTCCCACCGCGGAAGAGGGCGCAACCGTCGAAGGATCGGCCACCGTCGACGGGCAGATCGAAGCGCCTGCTCCGGCCGTCACCCCTGAAGACGCCGCAGCTGCCGCCGCTGCGGCAGTGCCGGCCCCCGAGGTCCCGTCGGCCATCCGCCCACTGCCGCAGGTGACCGGTGGCGTCGTCTTCAACGACGACGGCACCGCGACGGTCAACCTGGACATCATCCCGCAGCTGTCCGACGCCGAGAAGCAGGCGATCGCCGACGCCGAGGCCGAGAGCAAGGCAGCGGTGGAAGCCACCACTGCCGCCCAGGTGCGGCTCGAGACCGCCAAGGCCGCCGAGGCCACCGCGAGCACCGACGCCACCAAGGCAGAGGTTGCCGCCGCCGAGGCCGATGTCAAGGCCAAGACGGCCGCCGCAGAGGCCAAGGCCGCCGTGGTCGCAAGCACGGCCGCCAGTGCTGCGGTCACCGCAGCCAAGAACGACGCTGCCGAGCTGAAGACCACCGCCGACGAGGCCAACGCTGCAGCGGACCAGGCCGCAGCCGACGCGACCGCAGCCGAGGAGCTTGCCGTCCAGCTCGAGGCCGCAGCGGTATCGGGCGATCCCGAGGCCACCGCAGAAGCCGAGGCAGCTCGCGCCGATGCGAACGCCAAGGCCGAACTGGCAGCAAGCGCCAAGGTCGAGGCAGATGCGTCGACCAAGGCCGTCGAGGATTCCGTCGCGGCACTGCAGGAGTCGTTCAAGAGCCTCAACCTCGCCAAGATCGCTGCGGCCACCAGGGCCGCAGCCGCGACCGCAGCGAAGTCGCTGGCACTGCACGTCGAAGCCCAGACGGCCGCTGCCGTGGCCGCGATGGCCGAGCAGAACGCTTTGAACCTCGAAGCTGCAGCCGAGGCCGCAGCAGGTGAGGAAACCGAATCCGAGAAGGCCGCAGCCGACGCCCGGACGGCAGCCGATGCTGCCAAGGCCGACGCCGAAGCCAAGGCCGACGCGGCCACCGCAGCTCAGGCTGCACTCGACGCCGCGCCGTCGGACGCCGATATCGCCGAGTTGGAGGCCGCGGCCGCCGACGCCGCACAGGCGGTGACCGATGCCAACGCAGCCGCCACGGCCGCCGACGCGGATCTGCAGCTCAAGACCGAGGCAGCCGCAGCAGCCAAGACCAAGGCCACCGAGGCCGCGACCGCGCTGAAGACCGCACAGGACGAAGCGACGGCAGCAAAGGCCAACTCCGACGAGAAGGCCAAGGCCGAAGCCGATCTGAAGGCCGCAGCCGCCGAATTGGCTGCCAGCGGACCGAAGTTCGAGTGGACGATCAATCTCGGAAACACCGTCCGCGAGGACGTTCCGGTCACCGAGGTCGACGAGAACACCGTCGTCGTCGACAAGACCGGAGTCTCCCTGGTGGGCGTCAAGAACGAGGACGGTTCGTTCACGGTCGCGGACTACTTCACCACCGACGAGAACGGTGTCGTCAGTGTTGCCGGCGATCTGCCGCCGGTCGATCTCGCTCTCGGCGACTCCTCCGACGAGGCGTCGGGCGCATCGGACAGCTCGTCGAACACCCCGGTGATTCTCGCCGGAGTCGGCGTGGTCGTCGTCGCGGCTGCAGGCGGAGCGTTCTACCTGCGTCGCCGCAGCTCCACCGATGCCACCTCGTAGTACCCGCTGGTTGTGGACGGCGACCCTGACCTTCGTTCTGCTCGTATCAGGTTGTGCGAGTGACGAAGTCGGTGTCGCCGCGCCGGATCGCTCGCCGGTGCAGTCACAGATCTCCGTGGCGGCACCGGCGAGCGATGTCGCTCCCGCTCAGCCGGAACACATCGAACTCAGGTCCTCGGACGGCACGACCTATCTGAGCAGCCCCATCCATCCCGATCCGCTCTACCGCGGCGGCGACAGTGGCCAGGTACTCAACCCGGTCGACGAGCTACCTGCATGGTGGGCCGAGAGCGGCATGCCGGGAACCTCCACCGAACAAACGGTAGTGGTTGCCGGACACAACTATTCGAAGCGTGATGCGCCGTTCAAGGCGCTGCGCGTGGTGATGCCCGGCGACACCGTCGCGTTGCGCACCGCGAGCGGCACTCTGGAATACGCGGTCGAATCGGTCGGACCCCTACCGAAGGGGTCGCTGTTGGCCGACAACGAACTCCGACGCTCGGTGCCCGGACGATTGATCCTGGCGAACTGCGACGTCCAAGGCGGCGAACCCACCGACGACAACTTCGTCGTCGTCGCGCAACTGGTTCGCTGACAAGCCCTTTCGGGACCGGGATTACAGGCCGAGGTCAGCCAAGCCGAGCAGGGATCGATACTCGAGTCCCTCGGCGGCGATGACCTCGTCCGCCCCGGTCGCCCGGTCGACCACCGTGGCCACTCCGACGACCGTCGCGCCTGCGTCTCGCAGAGCCTGCACGGCAGTGAGCGGAGAATTTCCGGTCGTCGTCGTATCCTCCACCACCAGAACACGTTTGCCGACGATGTCCGGACCTTCGATCTGACGCTGCATGCCGTGCGCCTTCGCTGCCTTGCGCACCACGAACGCGTCGATCGGCCGTCCCTGGGCGTGCATGATCGACATCGCCACCGGATCTGCGCCCATCGTCAAGCCGCCGACCGAGACGAAATCCCAATCGGCAACCAGATCACGCATCAGCGAACCGATCAACGCACCTGCCCGGTGATGCAGGGTCGCGCGACGCAGATCCACGTAGTAGTCGGCTTCCTTGCCCGACGACAACGTGACCTTCCCATGCACGACGGCAAGCTCTTTCACCAAATCGGCCAGTTCCTGCCGGTCCGAATTCGCGGCACTCTCGGCCATGTTCGGATTCCTCTCGTCGCACCACGGATCTTCGATAGGTCGGTACGAACTTACCCACCGACTCACGCGACCGCTCCCGGCGGCTCCGATGCTGGATCTCGAGCCGTTCCTGCCACTAGGCAGCGATGTGGGCCGACTGCTGTTCGTCGAGCAATTCCTTGGTCTCCACGAACGGTTCCGGTGCGGTCAACGAGCGAGACCTGGCGACGAGCGAGGACGGGAACGTGCCGACCGCCTGCGACAACCGGTACGCGTTGTCGTTGTACACGCGCACCGCGCCTGCGATACGACGCTCGGTGACGTTCAGTTCTCCGGCCGGACCCTGAAAAGCCCAATTGCCCAACGCATTCTGACGCGCATCGGCGTCGGCGAGCACAGCATGAAACGCGGCGGACAACGCATTCTCGGCAGCGGCCTGCGCCTGCAGACCCAGGCTGCGATCGCGCACGGCCTTGGACCACGACCGTGCACCGCCGAGCTGACGCAACAGATCACCGGACAGCCCGGTGGCCTCCGCGGCCGCGAGGAACGGGCCCAGCTGCTCGTGACGCCGATCCAGTTCGACCTCGACCAGTCGCAGACTCTGCTCCGTCTGCTCGCTGTACCGACCGAGTCGACGCAGCGCGATCAGCACGTAACCGACCACGACAACCGCGACCAGGACCACCACTGCCACGACAACACCCGAAGAAACCGTCACGAGGTACGAATTTAGCCGCGTAAGCGCACCTGCGCCTGTAAACACGCCCGAACTTTCGTCAGGGCTGGTTGCGTCGGCGCTCCGAGTCGAAAGGAATCGGACGCGACGCAGGCGGACGCGGCACCGGACGCGACGGATTCGCCGAACGCGCAGCCTGCGGACCGGCCGCATCGGGCCGCGGCGGACGCGGCCTACGTCCGGGTTCCTGCGGACGCGGCTCGGAAGTACGGGGATCTCGGGTACGGGGCTCCGGGGTACGGGGCTCCTGGGTACGGGGCTCGGCTATCCGAGGAGGCCGAATCCGAGGCTCGGGTGTCTTGGGCGCAGGCGTTCTCGGCTCGGCAACACGTGGCTCCGGGCTTCGCACCGCCTGGATTCGGGGTTCCGCCACCCGAGGCTGGGGATCGTGCGGCACGTCCGCTTGCTGATTATGTGGCTCATGGACCAGTGGCCTACCCGGATCGCTTCGATCGCGGCCGGGATCGCCGGGGCGAGCGCCGTAGACGGCACTTCCGCGAACCGGGGGCAGCACGTGCAACATGCCCGACAGTCGTGCGACCGCGTCGATCGCGGCATCCCAATCGCGACCCGAACTGTTCAGCGGCAGGGACCCCAGCGTCCAGTCCTTCTCGCTCCACAGCAACTGCAGATTCGCCGGAATGGACTCGGTGAACGCGGCCATCCGCTGGTCGCAGACACGGCGAGCGATATCGACGTCGGTGGCGAACACCACGCGCGGCCCGATGGAACCGAGCAGTTCCATGTCCTCATCGCGCGGCGGCGGCGTCGAGCGGGGCCGCAGGTCGATGTCGACATCGGAACCGACCGAACGCTGCACGGCCACGATGGTGCCCGTCTCCTCGACGTCGAAGAGAACGAACTCCTCACCGCGCCGAACACCGGTCACCACTCCCAGAGCCACGTCGAACTCGGGCTTGGACAGAGCAGCGCGAGAGAACCGAGTGACCAGTTCTCGATCGTGCGGTCGATACTCGTACCCCTGCGCCTTGGCCCACATCTGCCGGACACGTCCGGACCGATCTCGCTTGGACCTGTCGATGTAGAGCAGCGCCACTGCACCCATCAGTGCAATTGCCGCAAGGCCGAACCACATTGCCGTCATCGCGAACCACCTTAATCGACATCCACACCTTCATCGCCCACCACCGCCGGGTCCTGTGAACGGTCCCTACGACTGCTCGCACCGCCTATGGGGTCATTCCGCAGGCTCCACTCCCGCCGCTTATCCACCCAGACTGGGCGTTTCGATGATGACGTTCGCGCGAATCGTTCCGTCCTCGACGGCCTCGCCCTGCACCACGACGAAAGCACCGACCGTCAGCGACGCCAGATCGCTACCGGACAACGAGATTATCTGGGTCTGGGGTGTGGTCTGCACCGTCACCGGAGCGCCGTCGAGTCCGTCGAGCGTCAGAGTCGAACCGTCGTTGGCGCTGATCGTTCCCACCGACGATCCCAGCTGACCGAGAATCTCGGGAATTCCTCCCGGGATCAGCTCGGGCGTGGTGGCGGTGCCCGATTCGGTGGGCTGCGGCGTGGTCGTGGGTGCACTCGAGGTGGGCGGTCGGATCGACGTCGACGGCGCAGAAGCGGTGGTCGACTCGTCGGATCCCCCGCTCAGGAAGGAAATCCCGAACACCACGACGATGGCGAGTACGACGAGTCCGATCAGCGCCAGAACCCACGGTCGTGGCCCCTTGCTGCCGGAATCGGCGGCGTTCGGATCATCGCCGGGAGGCGGAGCGCCGTACTCCGGCGGCTGCCCGAACTGCTGGGTGTGGCCGAATTGCTGAGTGTTGCCGTACTGCTGTGGCTGGCCGTACTGCGCAGTCTCGTACCCCGGGGCCTGGCCGTATCCCGGACCGTACTGCGGTGCCTGACCGTACTGCTGGGTCTGGCCGTAGGCCTGATTCGCCGCCGCCTGCTGCTCGGGGTCGTACGGCGGAAATGCCTGCGTGGGCTGATACCCCGGCGGATAGGCCTGGGGATCGGGGTTCTGCTGGGCCGGATTCTGCCGAGTCGGATCCTGATAGGCCGGGTTCTGGTACGCCGGGTTCTGGTACGCCTGGGTCGGATATGCCTCGGTGGGGTGAGCGCCATCGGGATACTGCTGGGCTCCGGGGTACGGCAGACCGTAGTCCTGGGTCGGCTCGGATGGCTCCGCCTGGGGTGCTGCGTCCTGATCGCGCTCCCGAGGTGACCGTGGGTCGTCCGGATTCGTCATTCCACGAGCGTACCTACCCGGCACTTCCCGGTTGACGGCACAAAACAGGCCCACCCGAGCAGTGCTCGGGTGGGCCTGTTGCGGAGCGGGGCCGCCGCTAGCCCAGGATCAGGCGTTCGCCGTCCGGGCTCGAGTTGACCGACACCACGTCGCCGTCGTGGACGTCGCCGGCGAGAAGGAGCTTCGCCAGTTGATCGCCGATGGCCTGCTGGATCAGCCTGCGGAGCGGACGCGCGCCGTACAGCGGGTCGTAGCCACGGGCTGCGAGCCACAACTTGGCCGGTGAGGACACCTCCAACGTCAGGCGACGAGCCGCCAGACGCTTGGCGAGGAAGCCGAGCTGAATGTCGACGATCGACTCGAGCTGGTCCTCGGACAAGGCGTCGAACACCACGACGTCGTCGAGGCGGTTGACGAACTCGGGCTTGAACGAGCGCCGCACCGCGTCCATCACCTGCTCCTTGGTACCGCCGGCACCGAGGTTGGAGGTGAGGATCAGGATCGTGTTGCGGAAGTCGACGGTCCGGCCCTGGCCGTCGGTGAGTCGGCCTTCGTCCAACACTGCGAGCAGGATGTCGAACACGTCGGGGTGCGCCTTCTCGACCTCGTCGAAGAGCACCACCGTGTACGGACGCCTGCGCACGGCTTCGGTCAGCTGGCCGCCGGCCTCGTAGCCGACGTAACCGGGAGGCGCGCCGACCAACCGAGCGACGGCGTGCTTCTCGCTGTACTCGCTCATGTCGATGCGGACCATCGCGCGTTCGTCGTCGAACAGGAACTCCGCCAACGCTTTCGCCAACTCGGTCTTGCCGACGCCGGTGGGTCCGAGGAACAGGAACGATCCCGTCGGACGGTTGGGATCGGCCACTCCGGCGCGGGAGCGTCGGACGGCGTCGGACACCGCTTGTACTGCGTCCTTCTGGCCGACGACTCGCTTGCCGAGCTCGTCTTCCATGCGGAGCAGCTTCGCGGTCTCGCCTTCGAGCATCCGGCCGGCCGGAATTCCGGTCCAGGCTGCGACGACGTCGGCGACGTCGTCCGGGCCCACTTCCTCCTTGAGCATCACGTCACCCTGGGCTGGCGAGTCCTCGGTCTTGGCTGCGAGCTCCTTCTCGAGGGTCGGGATGCGTCCGTAGCGCAGCTCGGCGGCCTTGCCCAGATCGCCGTCGCGTTCGGCGCGATCGGATTCGCCGCGCAGGTTCTCGAGCTCCTCCTTCAGTGCCCGTACCGAATCGATGGCGTTCTTCTCGTTCTGCCAGCGCGTGCTGAGCCCGGCCAACTTCTCCTGCAGGTCGGCGAGTTCCTGGCGGAGCTTGTCGAGTCGAGCCTTCGACGCGTCGTCGGTCTCCTTCGCCAGTGCCATCTCCTCGATTTCGAGGCGACGGACCGCACGTTCGACCTCGTCGATCTCGACGGGGCGTGAATCGATCTCCATGCGCAGACGGGACGCGGCCTCGTCGACGAGGTCGATGGCCTTGTCCGGCAGGAACCTGGCGGTGATGTACCGGTCGCTCAGGGTTGCGGCGGCGACCAGGGCGGAGTCCGTGATCCGGACGCCGTGGTGCACCTCGTAGCGTTCCTTGAGTCCGCGCAAAATGCCGACGGTGTCCTCGACCGACGGCTCACCGACGTAGACCTGCTGGAAGCGTCGTTCGAGAGCGGCGTCCTTCTCGATGTACTTGCGGTACTCCTCGAGGGTCGTCGCACCGACGAGGCGCAGTTCGCCGCGGGCGAGCATCGGCTTGATCATGTTGCCCGCGTCCATCGCCGATTCGCCGGTCGCGCCGGCTCCGACGATGGTGTGCAGCTCGTCGATGAACGTGATCACCTGACCGGCGGAGTTCTTGATGTCGTCGAGCACGGCCTTGAGCCGTTCCTCGAACTCACCGCGGAACTTCGCGCCTGCGACCATCGAACCGAGATCGAGAGACACGACGGTCTTGCCGCGCAGGCTCTCCGGAACATCGCCTGCGATGACGCGCTGGGCCAGTCCTTCGACGATGGCCGTCTTGCCGACGCCGGGCTCACCGATGAGCACCGGGTTGTTCTTGGTGCGTCGGGAGAGAACCTGTACGACGCGCCGGATCTCGGTATCGCGCCCGATGACGGGATCGAGCTTGCCTTCCCGGGCCAGCGCGGTCAGGTCGGTGCTGTACTTCTCCAGCGCCTGGTAGGTGTTCTCCGGATCGGCGCTGGTGACCCGAGCGCTGCCCCGGACGGCCTGGAAGGCGTCGCGCAGCTCGTTGGGTCCGGCTCCGTGGCCGGTCAGCAGCTTGGCGACGTCGTCGTTGCCGGTCGCCAGGCCGACCATCAGATGCTCGGTCGAGACGTACTCGTCGTCGAGTTCGGTGGCCAGGTGCTGCGCTGCGGTGATCGCGGCGAGGGTTTCACGGCCGAGTTGCGGAGTGGTGGTCGAACCGGTTGCCGAGGGCAGCCGGTCGACGAGGCTCTGCGCTTCTCGACGCACCGTTGCGGGGTCGACGCCGACGGCCTTCAGCAAGGGAGTGGCGATGCCGTCGGTCTGATCGAGCAACGCCACCAACAAATGTGCCGGACGGATATCCGGGTTACCGGCCGCGGATGCGGCCTGCAGAGCAGCGGAGAGTGCTGCCTGCGACTTCGTGGTGGGAGTGAAACTGTCCACCGGTCACCTTCTTTCGACTGGGTTCTGCAAAGACTGTCGCTCGGTACAACCATAGCGAAGTTGAGTCTGTTCCGCTCAACCTTGGATTTCTCCACATTCCGCGACGTGCGCGATATCCTCGACCGGTCTACTTTGGTGACGGTCGACAGCAGTGATTCGGTGGGGTGGAGGTGGATCGATGCTCGACGCACGCACGATCTCCCTGGTCCGCACCGGATTCAAATCCGTCGTGGCCGCTCAGGACGGTCCGGCGCGGCTGTCCCGGTCCTTCTACGGCCATCTCTTCGCCCAGCACCCCGACTTCCGAGCTCTGTTTCCCGCCTCGATGGATGCCCTGCGTGAACACTTCGTCATGGCACTCGGCTACGTCTTCGAGCATCTCGACGATCCCGACCGCGTCGAACCGTTCCTCGAACAACTCGGCCGGGACCACCGCAAGCACGGAATCTCCGGCGCGCACTTCCGTGCGGGCAGTTCGGCTCTGATCAGCGCGTTCCGCACCTTCGCAGGCAACGAGGTATGGACCGACGAGGTCGAGACGGCCTGGAACGACGCACTGACCGTGGTGAGCGATGCGATGGCCGTCGCCGCCGACGACGACGAACTGCCGCCGTTCTGGAGTGCCACCGTCGTCGAACATCAGCGGGTGCTCGACGACCTCGCGGTGGTCCGGTTGAAGACGGACGGCGAGATCCCGTACTTCCCCGGGCAGTACGTCAGTGTGCAGATTCCGCAGCGGCCCAAACTGTGGCGGTATCTGTCCCCGGCCATTCCCAGCAATCCGTACGGCGAGATCGAGTTCCATGTTCGACGCGTATCCGGGGGCTGGGTGTCACCGGCGATGGTCACCGAGACCGCGGTGGGTGATCGCTGGTCGATCAGTCCGCCGCTGGGCGGGATGCATGTCGATCGCGCGATCGGCGAGGACGTGTTGATGATCGCGGGAGGCACCGGTCTGGCTCCGCTGCGTGCGCAGGTCATGGAGATGGCGCAGCGCAGCAACAATCCGCGGGTGCATCTGTTCGTCAGCGGAACGTATCCGTGCGATCTCTACGATCTGGACACGTTGTGGCAGCTGTCGCTGTCGAATCCGTGGTTGACGATCGTTCCGGTGACCGAGCAGCTTGAGAATCCGTGGTGGTATTCGGGCACGCCTCGCGAGCTGCCGTGGGGAATGCACCACCGTCTGCACGGTGCGGTGGGCAAGGTGGTGACCCAGTTCGGCTCGTGGGCCGATCGGCAGATTCAGATCTGCGGGTCTCCGTCGATGGTGCGAACGACGATCTACGCCCTCCGCAAAGTGGGCACGCCGATGGAGCACATTCAGCACGATCCGTTCTGAATCAGTCTGCGCTGCAGGGCAATCAGCTGGACAGCGATTTCGGCGGCAGATCCTCGACGATTCCGCCGGCCACCAGTCGCGGAGTCCACGTCTCGGTGATGAGCCGGCCGTCTCCGGTGATGATCGCGTCGGGGTCGGGATCGATCAGGATGGGATAGCCGGTGTCCGCGGTGGCGAGAATGTTCTGCACCAGGAGGCCGTTCTCGATGGTGTAGTGCACCGAAACCGGATACAGGTCGGAGTCGAATGCCCATGGGCGGCCGATGAATATCACTGCATCGCCGAGATGGTCGAGTACCGACACCGAGCCGTCGCGCTCGAGCCGCAGGCTCCACTGGGGCGGCATGGACGTGGCGAACTCGAATCTGTGGGGCGCTCGGGCGTCGAGCAGGTGGATCATCAACAGCGCGCCGTCGCGGGGATCTCGTTGCGGGACAATGACTTCGAATGATCCGCATTCGTAGAATCGGGACCCGAACGGCCCCGGGATGCCCGCGCCGAGATCGTCTGCGATGGTGAGTGCGAGCCGAACGAAACCGGAGCCGTCCTCGGCCCGGAGCGTGATTCCCTCGGAGGGGTGGGGCAGGCGCGATTCGTCCCGCGGCGCGTAGGACAGCACGGCGCGCAGCAGCGGCTCGACCACCTCCGCGTCACCGTCTCGTGAATCGAACGTTCGCCGTCGACGATCGGTCATCTCCACCCCCTTCGCCTGGCAAGACAGTCTGCCACCGGGGCTCGAATCACGCGTCCGATTCTGCGGAAAACCATTCGTTCGTTCCCACACTCCGGGCACCCCACTGCCCGGGCTCGCCCCTCTACGTCCACCGACGCATGAAACCGATCAGTACGATTTTCTGACGGATTTCTGCAGGTCAGCCATGGTTCGCGGGATTCGCGGCAGCGGCTACTATGAGCCGGTTCGGTCCGCGGCGGACCGATCTGCCCGGGTGGGCAGCGGCTGTATCAGGAAGGCACACACATCCCCGATGTCCGCTGATTTCGCCGCACGCCTGAACCATCTGTTCGCCACGATCCACCCGCCCGGACGCAAGCCACACACCAATGCCGAGGTCGCCGACGCTCTCGCCTCGCGCGGACACCAGATCTCCAAGCCCTACATCTCGCAATTGCGCTCGGGACAGCGCGCCAATCCGTCCGCGGACACCGTCGCGGCGCTGGCCGCGTTCTTCAAGGTCAAGCCCGACTACTTCTTCGACAACATCTATGCGACGAAGGTCGACCACGATCTCGAACTGCTCACCCAACTGAAGGGCTACGGTCTGCGCCGCCTGTCCGCTCGGGCATTCGACCTGTCCGAGGAATCGCAGAATCTGCTCAGCTCGATGGCCGAGAAACTCCGCGTGAGCGAAGGCCTACCCGCGGTGCCGCCGGACAGCACCCGTTAGGACCCGGTGTTCGCCGCTGATTTGGGTCGTTCCGCAGGCTCCACTCCCGCCGCCGCAATCCGCGCCTGCACTTCCGGACGCCGCAGCGGCGGCACCGTCGGCGGTGGCTGACGCCGCTCGGGAAGCGCATCGAGGAGCCGGTGCGTCGTTGCCGTCACCTCGGCGACGGCCAGCTCGAAGGCATCGCGGGTGGCGTCGGACGTCTTCTGTACACCGCTGATCTTGCGGACGTACTGACGCGCGGCCGCTTCGACCTCGGCGTCGGTGGCGTGCGGTTCCAACCCTCGCAAGGTGGTGATGTTTCGGCACATAGCTCGACGATAGCCCCGCATCTCACACCTCGAGAAGACCCGACAACGCCCGTAGACACAACGCGCGTACCTGCTCGCGGTCGAGGGTTCTGCGCTCCACCCAGTCCAGACACACAGCTCGCACGAAGGCGATCCAGCCACGCAGCGCGGTGCGTACCGTCTCGTCGTCCTGCAGCGTCGTCGGCAGCGCGGCGAGGATCCGCTGCTGCTGGACGTCGAACTCGCGCGTGAGGATCTCGTTGATCAGAGGATCCCCCAGCAACGTGCCGCGATTGACCGCGCGGACGCCGTGCGCATGTTCGTCGGTGTACGAGATGTACGCGTCGAGGCCTGCGGCGATCTGCTCGAGCACCGGCAACGAGGTGTCCGGCGCGGTCAGACCGAGGTTGCGCTCCGATTCGGCGCGGACGATCTCGACGAAGAACTCCCGCTTGGACGGGAAGTAGTGATACATCAATCCGCGTGACACGCCGGCGAGGTCTGCGACCTCCTCGATCCAGACGTCCTCGTACGGCCGCTCGGCGAACAGTGCCGAGCCGATCTCGATCAGCTGCGCACGCCGCAGTGCCGGCGTCATGCGCTTGCGCGGTGTGGTCATGTCCCTCGAACCTTACTTGACACCGGTTCAACAGTGAGTACCGTCACTATTTGACACGGTTCAACAAGGGCCGGTCCCGAGACGATGGAGTGGCGATGTCGACACAGTTCGCGGTACGAGGCGGCTCCCTGCCCCATCCCCCGCACCGACTCCCCGTGCTCGGCGACGTCGTCGGCGTCGATCCCCGCACCCCCGTCCAGGATTCGACCGCGATGGCCCGCACGCTCGGCCCGCTGTTCGAGCGGCACATCCTCGGCCGACGATTCGTCTTCGCCTCCGGTGCCGACGTGGTGGGTGAGCTGTGCGACGAGAAGCGCTTCGAGAAGTTCTTGCCCCCAGGCGTCGAGAATCTACGGGACATCGGGGCCGACGGGCTGTTCACCGCCTACAACCACGAACCGAATTGGCAACGCGCCCATGATCTTCTGCGCCCGGCGTTCACCGCAGGGGCCATGCGCGGATACCACGAGATCATGGTCGACGTCGCCGACGACCTGATCGAGCATTGGGAGTCCCTCTCTCGCAACGCGTCACCGACCGATGTATCGGCCGACATGACGACGTTGACGCTCGAGACCATCGGCCGGACCGGATTCAGTTACAGCTTCGGCTCGTTCGCGCGTGCCGAGCCGCATCCGTTCGTCTCGGCCATGGTCGGTGCGCTGACGTACAACCAGCGGCGGGCGTTGCTGAAGGTTCCCGCGTTCGCCAAGCCTCTGTTCGCCCGCTCGGATCGCCGGTACGCGGGCAACAAGCAGTACCTGGCAGACGTCCTCGCAGATGTCGTCAGGACCAGACGCCGATCCACCGAAGACTTCAGCGACCTGCTCCAGATCATGATGGACGCCGCGCGTGACGCCGGCAACCCGAATGCATTGAGCGAAGCCAACATCGGCTGCCAGATCCTGACGTTCCTGATCGCCGGTCACGAGACCACCTCCGGTGCACTCTCTTTCGCGCTGTACTACCTGGCGACGCACCCCGAGGTGTTCGAGCGCGCCCGCGCCGAGGTCGACGAGGTCTGGGGTACCGGCAAGCCCGAGTTCGGCCAGGTCCCCAAGCTGCGATATGTCCGACGCGTCCTCGACGAATCACTGCGCCTGTGGCCCACCGTCCCGGCGTTCGGTCGCGGGGCGCGCGCCGACACCGTCGTCGGCGACGGATACGCCATGGCGGCCGGAGACTGGGCGATCGTGCTCGCCACGGCCCTGCATCGCGATCCTGTGTGGGGTGACCGCCCGCACGAGTTCGATCCCGACAACTTCTTGCCCGATCGCATCAAGGCCCGGCCCGCTCACGTCTACAAGCCTTTCGGCACCGGTGAACGTGCCTGCATCGGACGGCAATTCGCCATTCACGAGGCCGTACTGGTGCTCGGAACCATTCTGCAGCGCTTCGACCTGCAGGCCGACCCGTCGTACCGACTGAAGGTCCAGGAGCGACTGACCATGATGCCCACAGGCTTTCGGGTACAACCGACAGTGCGGCAATAGTCAGTCGGGCAGCAGTGGGACTGTTACCGATGGGGGCGTGGCGTGTCCGATTGGAGATCGGGAGGGGCCCGTCTTAGCCTGCAATTGCAGCACCGTAATGCCTCCATTCTTGCGCAACTCAGCACTAAGGCAAGCGAACCAAGCCAGCACTCGGTACCGTCCACCGGCAACGAAGACTGACGATGTTCTGACAGATACTGGAACGGGTTGTTTCACGGTCGGAGCATTACCCCCTCCTTACCTTAGAGTTGAACCAACTACGCTAAAACCGCTTACAAAACGGTAGAAAGCCAGTCACTCGACGGGAAACCCCGACTCTATCGCGTATGCACGAAGAAGTCCCGTGAACTCACAATCACGTGAAATGGATGACACGACATCCTCGGCAAACAGCTCTTTCAGCTCCCCATCAGGCTCTCGATGCCACATCCTTAGTCGTACCTCCAGATCCTCGATACGTCTCATTCGAGAAACAAGCAAATCATCACGCAAATTAAACTTGAGCTTCCTGAGCGTATTTTCGGCTCGCGAACTTTTCAGCAGCGCGACCGTTAGGGGTCCACGAAAGGCAATATGGTCATCGAGCTTGTCTAGATATGGATTAAGCAACTGCAAATCCGCTTCGTCTGTCCAGAAACTTCCCTTGTTTGTGTTGCATCTTGTGCAAGCCAAGCCTAGATTCTCCCAATCCAGGACAAGATCCTCGAAACGCTCCTTAGGTTTTATGTGTTCGACAGCAGAGTAAGCCACATCATCTATAGTGCACTCGCAGTACATGCACTTCTTGGCGCACTCTTCCTTTAGCACAGCAACGATTTCGGCAGCACGCCAGGGTGACGGTTTATTCCCTTTAGGTGCCAACTTATATTCAATCGTCTTCGCTTGGCCATTCTGCTCTAACCACGCCGGCTTCGGTAGCTTTGATAGTTCAATCACTGCTGCGCCTCCAGCGATCGAACAGCAGCAGGAAATTGCCGATCCAGGCCGAGGCTGCTTAGCTGCTCTCGCAGATGACGCAGATCGTTTGGAGAGGGCGACGGTGGAAGCTCCGCCATCAGACGGCTCAAATGCGCCTCCGCCCAGATCGGCAGTGTGGTATCCAACCCCAGCACTTCCATGAGGGTCTCATCCGGCGTAGCCGATGCGTTGATGCTGTCGACTCTGCGCGAGACAACGCGGTTATCACTGTCCGCGCTCAGTGCATAAACGATGCAATCTTGCACCGACGTCACCACAAATGGACTATGCGTCGCAATAATAAAGGTCACATCCGGGAACCCAGCAAGGAGTGATGGGACGATTGATCGCTGGAGCTCAGGATGCAGGTGATTCTCTGGTTCATCTATGCAAACCGTGAAGGCTTGCTGGTTTCGCTGCCTAAGAAATATCTGCCAGGAAAGCTCAAGCATGGCACTGATACCACCGGATGCCGCCTCTAATGGAAACTCTGCCCCTTCGGTGACAAGTATTATTTCGGAGTCCTCGACTTGCAGTCTTTTAAACCGCAATGAGTGAGGAAGGAACCGACGCAGTACAACTTGATAGCCCTCCCATAGTTCTCTAGCCGATTCATTGGGCCTGACCGCCAAATTTCCATAGGCATACATAGCCGCCGAGACAAGAGCTTCTTTCATTCGATAAAGTGGCGAATGCTGAGAACTTCCTCCTGAGTATCGAACTTGGATTTCGGAAGCAAATTGCTGCTGCAGAGTTCCCCACTCAGAGAACCTAGGAGGAAGCGCGGCAAGCGGCTGATAAGTACTAACGGACCGATGCGAGTTAATAAAAAGACCAGACACCCCTTGCATTTGCGGGATGGCTAAAGGGGAGTTGGTTACGCCAATGCTCTGATTCAAGACCAATGGCGATCTACCACCGTTGGTGTAGATTATTTGACCGACCTCTTGCCCTTCGTTGCTTCCCTCGCTGGGCCCCCGGCGAGTGAGAAGCTGAGCTGACCAATTGAAGTGAGGTCCAAGGATATTAAGAAGCGTGGTCTTACCCGCACCGTTGGCACCAGTGAGGATCGTAACTCGCGGATGGAATGCTAATTCCACGTTGGAGAACTGTCGCCAATTATGCACGAATAGGCTGCCAATTGCGTTTTCGCTGGAAGTGCGCTGCTCGCTCAGAGCTTCAACTAGCTGCTCTGTCTCGACCCACTCCTCTAACCAAACTGGCGTATCCGCGGTACTGGGCCAGCCGGTAGCGATGACAGCACGGCCGGTCTCAGACAGTTCATAGGAGTAACCGCCTGGCGGCGACTTGACGAAGCCGAACCTTCTGACGAGGTCCATTGCTCGCGTATTTAGCCGCATTCGGGCGGGGTCACCTTGCCAGCTCTGGTCCTGTTCGTATGAAACAGTGACAACCGACGTAAAATCGGCGGCAGACGGGAATCGCGCCATAGCTGCCAAGAGCGACAACGCACGATCAATGACTTCGCCTAGGTCCATGACCCAGGACTCTAGTCGTATCTTGGCCTGAGAAACCCGGTCTGAGACCCCCGATCGCACATCAGGCCTCCAGATTTTCAGAAGATGCTTTGTACCGGAAACCCCGGCAAGTGCATCCAGTCATGGGGCAGCCTCTGGCTCTGAATAGCGGCACGGGTGCTCGATGGCCAGCCATCTACACAGGAGGCGGCGGTTTCGCCATTATTTGTCGTCGCTCACAGAGCTGCACGCACCAGCCAAAGCGGCGCGGGATTTGCGGCTACCTCAGGTTATCGTCAGTCGGGCAGCAACGGAACCGAGATTCCCGGATCACGGCCGAGCAACACCCCACGAGTGAGCGAGGTAGATCCGAACTTCTTGTGCACCCCGTCGAGCGCCCGGTCGAGGGCCGAGGCCTCCGGCGGTGTCCGTACCTGCGGCGGGTCGAACTGCAGCTCCAGTTGCTCCGCACCGCCCCTGTCGATGCTCGACACGGTGACCCCCACCAACGTGATGCCCTTCTCCGCGATCAGCGGCGCCGCGTCGTGCAGCAATTCGAGTGCGGCGTCCAGAATGTCGCGAGTGTCGGCGGTCGCTCGATCGAGCGTGTGCGACCTCGTCGCCCGGGTGAAATCGGCAAAGCGCAAGCGCAACATGACGGTTCGGCCGGTTCGCTGCGCGGCGCGCATGCGGTGCGTGACGCGATCGACGAGCCCGATCAACGATGCCTCCACCTCGGCCGCGTCGTGCCTGCCGCGACCGAGTGCCCGCTGCGCACCGATGGAACTACGCGACTTACCGGGCTGGACGCGTCGTGGGTCCCGGCCCATGGCCAGCGCGTACAGGTGAGCACCCGCACCCTTGCCGA